>NZ_JBFTLU010000047.1:0-16998 GCF_056396605.1 Pseudomonas sp. 05T35 | reverse complement strand
TCCGGTGTCCATCAGGGGGCATCGCCTACGGTCTGCTTCGCGACGACCTCCTCTCGATGTGTCCGGCTGCGCCGTACGGCGCTGCGCGCCCACCCCCTGATGAACACCTCCACTCGGCCTCCCGAAAGGGGCGGGTGGATCAAGATCAAAAGCAACAGCACGGCGGCCTGATAGCCGGCCTGAGTGGTGGGTTGGTTTTCGAAAGCGCTTCTTGTGGTGTTAGGCTCTGGCGCGAATTTGCCGTATTCGAGGGAAGGTCCATGTTCCGTGTTCTTGCTGTGTTGATGTTGATGGTGTCTTCCGTTGCCCATGCGGCGCTCAACGATGATTTGCCGTTGCCGTACCTTGAGCAGTCCAACCCTGATTCACGCAATCAGCCGTTGGTGATTTTTCTCCACGGCTCAGGCAGTAACGAAGAGGACCTGTTCAACATCAAGGATGAGTTGCCGACGCAGTACACATATCTGTCGGTGCGGGCGCCGCAGGCGGTGGAGGCGGACAGTTATCAGTGGTTTCGCAAGAAGGGTGAAGGCGCCTATGACGGTGAAACTGAAGACCTGAACGTTAGCGCGGGGTTGATCCGTGACTTCGTGGCGCAGGCAGCGAAGAAGTATCACACCGAGGCCGACAAGGTGTTTCTGGTGGGGTTCAGCCAAGGCGCGATCATGTCGTATGAAGTTGCCTTGCGTCATCCCGAGGCGGTGCGCGGGATTGCGGCGTTGAGCGGCAAGGTTTTGCCAGTGTTGAGAGCGCAGCTCAAGGCCGACAAGGCGCTTGAGCCGTTGGCGATTTTCATCGGTCACGGGACGGCCGACCTGAAACTGCCCTACAGCGATGGCAGCGAGGCCAACAGCCTGTTGCAGAGCATTGCGCTCACGCCGGAATTTCATGCCTATCCAGGCGTCGGCCACACCATCAGTGCGGCCGAAATGCAGGWTTTGAACGCCTGGCTGCTGCGGATCAATCAGTAGCCGGGGGCTTATTTATCGCCAAGGATCTGTTTGACCAGCGCCGCATGCCCAGCCTTGTCGTCGGCGCGGGAGATGATCTGGATCAGCATCATGCGTGTGCCGGAGCCAGCCAGCAGGCTGGTGTCGAGCGTCAGACCGCCGCCTTGGGTGGCGGTGCTGTCGATCTGGCGCAGGCCCAGGCCTTTGACGGTCAGGCTTTTCTCGCTTTGCTTGTTGAAGTCAGGCAAGGCTTCGCGTTGCTGAGTGGCGAAACCGGACACTGATTCGTCGAGAAACACAGTGTCGTTGTCTTTGACGTTCAGGCCATTGGGCAAGGTGTTTTCAGCAATGATCAGGACGGTTTTGCCGGCAGCGAAGCTGGTGACCGCTGTCAGCAACAGGACAACGGCTTTTTTACTCAACGACATGCAAACTCTCCGGGGTAATCGCGCAGTGGCGGCGATCATCCCACGGCCAACCTTGATCACTCCAGCGCGATCTTGAGTCAGGGCGCGAGAGGCGACGTGAGGTCATGTGGCTGGCGAGCGTGGGTACGCAGATCGCAATCGCAGGTCATGGTCGCGAGTGCATCGACTACCCTAAGAGATGAGCGAAGGCCGCCTGTCACGTCATCGGAACCGGTATTCATTGTGCGGTCATTGCTTCAGGGGCGGCATTGGTGCCGCCTCTGGACGACCACACGCATGGAGTCAGATAGATGAAAGCAACGACCTGCGCCTGCCCCAACTGTAATTGCAAACTGGGTGAGCACTCTATCGTCCGCCACGGTAAACACTATTGCTGCGAGGGTTGTGCCAAGCATCATGAACACGGC
The DNA here is from genome assembly GCF_056396605.1 of Pseudomonas sp. 05T35. NCBI lineage: Bacteria > Pseudomonadati > Pseudomonadota > Gammaproteobacteria > Pseudomonadales > Pseudomonadaceae > Pseudomonas > Pseudomonas sp. 05T35. Next base: position 15,213 of record NZ_JBFTLU010000047.1, on the reverse strand, counting down.
GAAGCCTGCACCTCGGCGGGTTGCAAGTGCGCCAAGGGGGCTCACGGCTGATAACCTCTGCCTGAACGTGGAGCCCGCTTGCGCTCCACGTTGTGCGAAGGTGTCAACTGGCGGCAGTCGTGGCGCCTCGTTACCATGGGGCCTTCTCCCTTACATCACGATTCTTGCCCATGGCCCTTGCCGCTCCGCCTGATCTCAGCGACACCGATGTGCCGGTGCAACCGTTGGCGCGCACCTATCCGCGCGGCCTGTACATCGAGCCGCACGAACATGTCTGGGGCCAGTTGCTGTATGCGATGAGCGGAGTGATGTGGGTCGAGACACCCGACGAAGCGTTGGTCGTGCCGCCGCAACGGGCGGTCTGGCTGCCACCGGGGGTGGTGCACGGGATTCGGGTGGTCTCGGACCTGCAGATGCGCAATATCTACCTGCGCCCGGCGTTGGCCGCGACGCTGGACAGCAGCGTTCAGGTGATCGAGGTCGGCGGCTTGCTGCGCGAGTTGATTCTCGGGTTGGTGGAGCAGGGCGACAGTGGCTCGGCGGAGTACTACGAGGCGCTGGTGGGGCTGGCCTTGCTGGAGCTGAAACGGGCGAAACGTTCGCTGTTGAAGATTCCCATGCCGGACAACGCCGAGCGGCGGCTGGTCAATCTCTGTCAGGCGGTCATGGCCGCACCGTCTCTGGATATTCCCTTCGAACAGCATGCCGAAAATGCCGGCGCCAGTGTGCGCACCCTGGCGCGGTTGTTCAAGGATGGGTTGGGCATGGGCTTTGCCGAATGGCGGCGTCAGGTGCAATTGGCGATTGCAGTCGCCGAGCTGATCCAGGGCGTGCCGGTCAGCACAATCGCCCGGGAGCTGGGCTATTCGCCGAGCAGCTTCAGCGACATGTTTCGCCGCGAGCTGGGTGTTCCACCCTCGCAGTTTGCCCGCGAAGGTGATTTCAGCTCAGCGCCGTAGCAGGGCATTTGGCCGAAATCCTGAAGTACTTGGCCGATCGCTTTGGCGACCACTCTCTAGACTCTGTGTATCCCCGATTACACGGAGCTCAGCATGAACTACCTCATTTCACTGGCCATCGGTCTTGGCGTTGGCTTGCTCTACGGCGCGCTGGATTTTCGTTCGCCCGCGCCACCGGCCATTGCGTTGGTGGGGTTGCTGGGCATGTTGGCCGGTGAACAGCTGTGGCCRATGGGGCGGCAACTGGTCGCTGGCTGGATCTCCTGAAATCTCTTCATTTGTCAGATGGACATTCCCATGAAAGCACTGCAATTCGATAAAACCGGTGATCTGGCGGCCCTGCGTTACGTCGAGGTACCCACCCCGGTTCCGGGTGCCAACGAGGTGTTGGTGCAGATCAAGGCTGCGGGCCTGAATCCCAGCGACGTGAAGAACGTGCTCGGACGTTTTCCCTACACCACGCTGCCACGGATTCCCGGTCGTGACTTTGCCGGTGTGGTGATTGAAGGGCCACAGGCGCTGATCGGTCAGGAAGTCTGGGGCACGGGCCGCGAGTTGGGTTTCTTCGCCGATGGCTCCCATGCGCAATACGTGAAGCTGCCGGCCAAGGGCGTCGCCCTCAAGCCAACGCATTTGAGCTTTGCCCAGGCTGCGAGCCTTGGCGTGCCCTACACCACAGCGTGGGATGCGCTGGAACGCAGCCTGGTGACTGCGCAAACCCGTTTACTGGTGATCGGTGGTGGCGCGGTGGGTAGTGCAGCGCTGGCGCTGGGAAAAATTCGCGGTGCCGAGGTGTTGGCGGCGGCACGACGTCCCGAGCAGGTCAAGGCCTTGCAGGCCCAGGGCTTTAACACGATTCAACTGGAAACACCGGAAGCGCTGGGCGCTCAGGTCAATGCGATTTTCACGGGCGGTGCCGACGTGATTTTCGACACCACCGGTTTTTGGCTGCCGGCGTCGGTAGCGGCACTGGCTACCTTCGGCCGCATCGCAATTATCGCCGCGCCGGTCGACGGCCTGGTGCAGTTGCCGGCGCTGGCGCTGTATCGCCGGGGTGGTTCGGTGGTCGGGATAAACTCGTTGCTGTACGGCGTCGAAGCCTGCGCGGCGATGCTTGAACAGTTCGGCCGGTTCTTCGATGACGGGTTGTTGCCGTTGCCGGAAGGGCTGGTGGAGTCGCCACTGGCCGAGGGGCTTGAGCGTTATGCCGAGGTGAATCAGGGCGGTGGCGACAAGGTGATTTTGTTGCCGTGACCCGATCAGTGTGGGAGCGGGCTTACTCGCGAAGACGGCGGCACATTCAGCATCAATGTGACTGATAGACCGCTTTCGCGAGCAAGCCCGCTCCCACATTTATTCTGCTGTGCTCACAATTTTTGTAATCGACGACCTTTGTAAGCGCAGCCAAAGGTTTGGGGTTCGTTCGGACGGTTTTTTGATGTCGCCTCAGGCCTCAGGCACACCGTTCTCCCACGCCGACCAGTTCTTCAGAATCTCCTGCACCAGCGGGTTGCCGGTGCGGTAGAGGTTTTCCAGGGCCGGCACAAAACCACCCTGATCGGCGTACTTGAGCAGGTTGTCGACTTCGCTGTAACCCGGATACGGACGGTCGAAGTCGGAACCGGCGCGCACCACTGCCAGGCGCTGGATATCCACCAGGCCTTCACGGCTGGCGCGCAGCAGTGCTTCATACGTCGAGTTGTCTTCCTGCTGAGTCGTGCAGTAAACGCCTTGGTTGTCCGTCAGCAAGCGGGTCCAGACTTCGGCACGTTCGCTCAAGCGTGTTCCGGAAAACCAGGTATTGCCGGCCAGGGTGTCGCATTGAGTGACCACCGGCGGTTGATTGGCCGGCGCGTAGGGATATTTCATCCGCCATGCAGCGGACTCTTTGCTTTCGCTCAGTGCAACGTTTGCGCTCAGGGCGAAGGCTTTGGCTTGCAGCTTCGGGTTGAGTTCGAAGACTTCGGTCTTGTAGTCCAGCGGCGGTTTTTCGTTAGGACCTTTGGTGTTGATGCCGATGTAACCGGTCGGCCACTCTTTGGGAGCGTCCCGCGAATCCAGTTCCCATTGCGTGCCGAACTCCACCAGATAATGCGCCCACGCTGCAGTGCCGATAGTGCCGTGGTGCGGGTTGATGCCGGCAATTCCGGCGATCAGGAAATAGCTTTTGCGCAGGTCGAATTTCGGCGACAGGGCCAATGCCAGCGTGGATGCCGCGGCGTTGGTCTGGCCCATGCCGGTGACCATCAGGCACACCTGCTGTGTATTGCAGCGAATGTTCGGGTACTCGGCGGAAAGCCCCGGTACGCGGATCTCCTGCTTGAGCTCCAGGCGATCAATCCAGGTTTGCGCTTCCGGGGCGAACATGCTGATCAGCATGACTTTCGGTGTGATCGGGGCTTCTACCGCCCAGACACTGGAAGAGAGCAGGGCGCTGCAGGCCAGACCGGCGGACAGAGAAAGGCGTGTGACGGTGTGCATGGAACCTCCTTGGTAAATGTTGATAGCGAAGCAGCTTGTCACTCAAAACTGATACCCGACACCCGCGTAGTAGCCCCAGCCATCGGAGCGAGCGCGGAAGTTGCCTTCACCGAAGTTCAACTCGCTGCCATCTTCCCAGTTACCACCGTTATGGAAATAACGCCCGACCAGGGTGAAGCGCAGGTGCGTGAATGAATAGAGCAATACGTTAGTGGCCACGGTGGCGTTGGCCGTGCGTGCCGGATTGTCTTTATGCAGATCCGAACCAAAGTCGAAGTTGGTGAAGCCGATGTAAGTCAGTGACGCGCCGTTGCTGAAGCGGTCGATGGGCACGATGTACTTCAACTGGGCGCGATAACCATCCCATGAGTATTCATTGCTGGCGCCGTAGTTCTCCCACTGATAGCGCCCGTAGAAGTTGGCCGACAGGTTGACCCGCGAATGGGTGTCGATGTCGGTGCCCAGGCCGCTGTAAAGCGTGTTGGCGCGATTGGCGGTGCTGCTGCCGTGGTCGTAGATCCAGTCGAACGCGACATACCATTCCTTGAACGGCCCGACCGCCAGGCTGCGACCCGCCAGGTAGTCGATGGAAATACGTGGCTCGTGCTCCATGAACAACGGCGAACCGTGATCCCAGGCACCTTTGTCGTGGCTGTTGCCAATGCCGAGGATCTTCGGGGCGTCAATATAGCCATACAGCTCGAATGGCCCCTTGCGCCCGAAGTACTCGTACTCCAGGTAAACATCGTCGGCCGGTTGCGGGCCGAAGCTGATGTCCTTGCTGCCGATCAGCGTCAGGTCCTGATTGAACCAGTCCGACAGGTACGCGCCTTTTTTCGGTGGGCTGGCTTCAGCGCTGAGCGTCTCGCCTTGGGCTGACTCATCAACGGTTTTTTCTTGAGCCACGGCGGCGAAGCTGAGTAGTCCCGTAACGGCGCTTAGTAGCAACGAAACAGCAACAGTGGGGCAGGACGCGGTGCGTCTGGAAGTGGTGTGCATTGAAAATCCCTGTTCGTGCAGTGGTTGGCTGAACGTGAACGCTCAGGCATTGATCAAGCGTTCATGTTACTGACGCAAACGTTTGCATGTTGCGGACCAACTTGGAGCAGGCGATTGAAATAAAGGGAAATTTTGTGAATTAGCTGACGTTTTGGTTAGCAATTTGCCTCCTCGGCGAGCGTGTCTGCTCGAAAGCGGGGCAGGCTCAGTCAGCGCTTACGCTGTGCTCTGTTAGAATTGTTGAACTTGAATTCCAGAGGTGCCCCCCATGAGCGAGCCGATTCGCCTGACCCAGTACAGCCACGGCGCAGGTTGTGGCTGCAAGATTTCACCTCAGGTGCTGGAGGTGATTCTGGCCGGCAGCGGCGCGCAGAATCTCGACCCTAAGCTCTGGGTGGGTAATGCATCGCGCGACGATGCGGCGGTGTATGCCATCGATGATGAGCGTGGCGTGGTGTCGACCACTGACTTCTTTATGCCGATTGTCGATGATCCGTTCGATTTCGGTCGCATTGCCGCCACCAATGCCATCAGCGATATCTACGCGATGGGCGGTGATCCGTTGATGGCGATTGCGATCCTTGGCTGGCCGGTCAACGTGCTGGCGCCAGAGATTGCCCGGGAAGTGATTCGCGGTGGCCGTTCGGTCTGCGATGAGGCGGGTATCCCATTGGCTGGTGGGCATTCGATCGATGCGCCGGAGCCGATCTTCGGCCTGGCGGTTACCGGGCTGGTGCAAAAGCGCCATATGAAGCGCAACGACACGGCGACCGCCGGTTGCTTGCTGTACCTCACCAAACCATTGGGCATCGGTATCCTCACCACCGCCGAGAAGAAGGGCAAGCTGCGCGCCAGCGATGTCGGCCTGGCCCGTGACTGGATGTGCACCCTGAACAAACCCGGTAGCCGTTTCGGCAAACTCGACGGCGTGACCGCCATGACTGACGTCACTGGTTTCGGGTTGCTGGGGCATCTGGTGGAAATGGCCGATGGCAGCGGCGTGACCGCGCGTATTGATTACGACCGCGTGCCACGTTTGCCGGGTGTCGAGTACTACCTCGATCAAGGCTGTGTGCCGGGCGGTACCCTGCGTAATTTTGACAGCTACGCCAACAAGGTCGGACGCATACAGGAACTGCACAAGCGCGTGCTGTGCGATCCACAGACCAGCGGTGGTTTGCTGGTTGCCGTGACGCCCGAGGGCAACGAGCAGTTTCTCGCTGTTGCCGCTGAACTGGGCCTGAACCTGGCGCCGATCGGTGAACTGGTTGAGCGACAGAGCAACGCGGTAGAGGTGATTTGATGCTTATCGATTTCACTGATTACCGCGACATCTTCCTCAACGACCGGCCGATGATGGATGTCCGCGCGCCGGTCGAGTTCACCAAGGGTTCGTTCCCTGGGGTGATCAACTTGCCGCTGATGACGGACAACGAGCGCCAGCGGGTCGGCACCTGCTACAAACAGCATGGTCAGCAGGCCGCCATTGTGCTCGGGCATCAGTTGGTCTCGGGCGAGATCAAGGCCGCGCGTATCCAGGCCTGGACTGATTTTGCCCGGGCCAATCCCGACGGTTACCTGTATTGCTTTCGCGGCGGTTTACGTTCACAGATTGTCCAGCAATGGCTCAAGGACGAGGCCGGCATCGACTACCCTCGGGTCGGTGGCGGCTACAAGGCGATGCGGACTTTCTTGTTGGAAACAGTCGACCAGGCCGTCGAACAGTGCGATTTCGTGTTGCTCGGCGGCATGACCGGCACCGGCAAAACCGATGTCCTCACCCAATTGAGCAATGGTCTGGACCTTGAAGGTTATGCCAATCATCGCGGTTCCAGCTTCGGCAAGCGTGCGACCGGTCAGCCCGGCAACATCGACTTCGAGAACCGCCTGGCGGTGGACGTGCTGAAAAAGCGTGCCCGTGGCATTGAACAGTTCGTGCTCGAAGATGAAAGCCGCATGGTCGGCAGCTGTGCCTTGCCGCTGCCGCTGTRTCAGGGCATGCAACGTTTTCCGATGGTCTGGCTCGAAGACAGCCTGCAAGACCGGGTCGAGCGGATCCTGCGCGATTACGTGGTGAATCTCTGCGCGGAATTCGTCGCTGTACATGGCGACGAGGGGTTCGCACAGTTCTCCGAGCGTATGCTGGCAAGCCTCAACAACATCAGCAAACGCCTGGGTGGCGAGCGTCATCAGCGCATGTTCGATTTGATGGAGGGCGCGTTGGCCGAGCAGGCACGCAGCGGTGCAGTGGACTTGCACCGTGGCTGGATCGAAGGGTTGTTGAACGAGTATTACGACCCGATGTACGCCTTCCAGCGCGAGAAGAAAGGCGACCGAATCGAGTTTGTGGGGGAGGAGGCTGCGGTGCTCGAGTATTTGCGTGAGCGCGGTAATCGTTAAGATCGAGACGCAAGCGCTGGTTAACACCAGCGCCTGCAATCCCCGTTTAAAGCACCATCGCGCCGATCAGGCCGCAGATCACGCCAACCAGCATGGTCAGCACGGCTACGGTCACCAGCACCCGGGTATCGAAATCCTTGCGCAGCATCAACAGCGACGGCAGGCTGATGCTCGGCAAGGTCATGAGTAGTGCCACGGCCGGTGCGGTGCCCAAACCCAGGGTCATCATGGTTTGCACAATGGGGATTTCCGCGGCGGTGGGAATCATGAACAGCGTGCCGACGATGGCCAGCGGTATCAGCCACAGCAAGCTGTTGGCCATCGCGCCGTCAACGTGCGGGAACAGCCAGACCCGGGCAGCGCCCAGAACCAGTACTGCCAGCACATAGATCGGAATAGTGGTCCAGAACAATTGCCACAAGGTCCGCGCCCAGCGGCTCAGGAAGGGTTGTGCGTCGGTTGCGCGGGTCGCTTCGGCCACGGCTTCCAGCGCCGCCTCCGGCATGTAATCGGGTCGCGAGATGCGTTGGGCGACCAACGAAACACCTAGCACCAGCACAATTCCCGCTACCAGCCGCAGTGCGGTAAAGCCCCAGCCGAGTACGAAACCCATGAACACTAGCGTTGCCGGGTTGAGTACCGGGTTGGCAATCCAGAACGCCAGTGCCGCCCCCACCGAGACGTTCTGACGGCGCATGCCGGACACCACGGGCGCGGCGCAGCAGGTGCACATCATGCCTGGCAGGGCGAACAACCCGCCGCGCAAGGTCGAAGCAAACCCGGCACGGCCGAACAATCGCAGCAGCCAGTCTCGCGGAATCAATACCTGCAACAGCGAACCCAGGATCACCGCCAGTACGGCCGCTTTCCAGATCGCCAGGAAGTACACCTTGGCATACACCAGTGCAGCGGTGAGCGGCGAGGTTTGTTCATCGTTGAGGATCGAGGCGCCGATGCTGTGGCTGTCGGCGGCCACGAATGCCTTGAGGTAGTAGGGCGACCACTTGACGTAGTAGAGGCCGATACAGGCAACCAGCAGGAACAGGGCGGGTTTCCACCAGAGCGCCAGGCCCCGGTTGGGGACCGCTAAGGAGTTGGACATAAGAGGCTCCGGACAATTAGGACAGTGGGGCATCATACTCCAGTGCAGTCTAGTCCAGAGGCCCGGATAATGGCGGGCACAAGCCGACCTGTTATGTCGGACAAGTCTGCGGGCCGTTGTTCAGCTCTTGCTTGTAACGATGGCTGAGCAAGGTGACCTTGCCGTTGTGCCAGGTCAGGGTCAGCACATACAGCGAGTCGAAATCGTTGGATGGCCAGTCGTCAAGAATAGGGCGCTTTTCACCGGTGGCCTCTTCAGCCACCTTGTTGATCAAATCCGGCAGATACCCGTGGGACCAGGCCGTGTAGATGATCGAGTTGCGGTACTTGGCGTGAAGCAGTTCATCGGCCATTTCACTGATGTCGTTGGCCGAAAATTCGATGTTCACCGGCAGCCCGAGTTTGATCGCGGTGGGGCTGATGGTCAGCAGCGGCCGGAGGTAGCTGTAGGAGGTGTCGAACTCGCCTTCCTCGACGTTGCGTGTCGGATTGGCGGCGAACACATAATTGGCCTTGCCGAATTTCTCTGGCAGCAGCTCTGCCAGCTTGATCGCACGATTCAGCCCCTGGCAGTTCAGTTGTCCGAGACCTCCGGCGGGCTTTTCTGCGTGGCGCAAGAATACCAGGGTCTGGGTGCCGTCAGCCGGTTGGGCGCGGCTCTCACTGGCTTCCAGCGCCAGGAACAGGACGCAGGTCATGAGCAAGGCCGCACAGAACACCAGGGTGCGCGGCTTCAGGGTTTTAACGAAGTTCAGGTGCTTTTTCATTGAGTTATTATTCTTCAGCGCATTCGTTTAAGGCTGACAAAACATCACACCGGGAGCTCGTGGCTTCAAGTGCTTCTCATGTCGTGAGGGCGATTCGTCTAACGCAAGGGCAGCCTTGGAGTCCACGGGCACCCTTTGGTTCGATTCGAATCGGCACGCATTACTTTATCTGCGGAGCGGGCTGGCTGACCGGAAGGTTATCGACAGAATGTTTCTGAATTAACCTGGCCCCATCAGCGTCGTGCTTATAATCTAACCGCCTTGAAGGCCGGGCATCTGCCGCGACCAACCCCCATCATCGCCATTCAACTGTCACTGGATGTTCACCATGACCGATTTGTCTGCATTCCCGATTACTGAGAAATGGCCTGCGCAGTTTCCCGAGTGGATACAGCTCTATTCCTTGCCGACGCCCAACGGCGTCAAAGTCTCGATCATGCTCGAAGAAACCGGCTTGCCTTACGAGGCGCACCGGGTGGGTTTCGACACCAATGATCAGTTCTCTCCAGCATTCTTGTCGCTGAACCCCAACAACAAGATTCCGGCGATCCTGGACCCGCATGGGCCGGATGATCAGCCACTGGCGTTGTTCGAGTCCGGGGCGATTCTGATCTACCTGGCCGACAAAAGCGGGCAACTGCTGGCGCAGGAATCGGCCGCACGTTACGAGACAATTCAGTGGTTGATGTTCCAGATGGGGGGCATCGGACCGATGTTTGGTCAGTTGGGCTTTTTCCATAGATTTGCCGGCAAGGACTACGAGGACAAGCGCCCGCGTGACCGCTACGTCGACGAGAGCAAGCGTTTGCTGAAAGTGCTCGACAGCCGCCTGGAAGGCCGCGACTGGATCATGGGTGAGCGTTACACCATCGCCGATATCGCGACGTTCCCGTGGGTGCGCAACCTGATTGGCTTCTATGAAGCGGGGGACCTGGTCGGGATCAACAACTTCCCGAACGTATTGCGTGTGCTGGAACGATTCCTGGCTCGGCCGGCAGTGATTCGCGGGCTGGAAATTCCCAAGTGACGGCAAGCGTCACGACTCCGTTTATCTAGCCCGGCTTAAGGAAGAGCAATGCCTCGATACGACTTCAAACAGGTGGACGTCTTCAGCCGTGTTGCACTGAAGGGTAACCCGTTGGCCGTGGTCTTGGGGGCCGATGAGCTGAGTGACGAACGCATGGCGGCGTTTGCGACCTGGACCAACCTCAGCGAAACCACCTTCTTGCTGGAGCCCGGCGATTCGCGGGCCGATTATCGAGTCCGAATCTTCACCACCTTGCAGGAACTGCCGTTCGCCGGTCATCCGACCCTGGGCAGTTGTCATGCCTGGCTGGAGGCTGGCGGTATTCCCAAGGGTGAGGAGATCATTCAGGAGTGTGCCGTTGGCCTGGTGCGCATCCGCCGCCGTGGCACTGACCTGGCGTTCCTCGCGCCACCGTTGCTCAAGTCTGGCCCGCTGGACGCGGCACTGGTGGAGCGGGTGCGCCTTGGGCTCGGGCTGGAAGCCGGCGCGATTATTCGGGCGCAATGGGTAGATAACGGTGCTGGCTGGTTGGCTGTGATGCTCGCTGAGCGTGAGCAAGTGCTGGCGCTGCAGCCCGACTATTCGCAGATGCTCGGGCTGGCGGTCGGCGTCATTGCGCCGTGGCACCCCGAACGTGATGGCGACGAGGCCCAGTTTGAGGTGCGCGCGTTCATTTCCGGGGACGGCATGCCCGAAGATCCGGCCACCGGCAGCTTGAATGCCGGCGTTGCCCAATGGTTGTTGGCCGAGGGGTTGGCGCCGGATGTTTACGTGGTCAGCCAGGGCCTGACCATGGGCCGCGCCGGGAGAATCCAGGTCGAACGGATCGGCGATGAAGTCTGGATCGGCGGTTCGGCCGTGACCTGCATCGACGGCAGCTTGAATCTGTAATGCTGGCGAGCTTCTTGACCGTTGCTCGCCGCCAAACTGTTACCGAATCGGAAATAAACTGTTCCTCAACTTACGTTTGTGTCGGCGGGGGAGAGGGGCATAAGCTCCCTTCCTTTATGACTTTTGTCTTGTCCAGGCCGTTGGCCTCCAGCCAGGAAACCCCATGTCCAGCCAGTTCCCCGAAGCCCGTCCACGCCGTTTGCGTCGCAATCCACAGTTGCGCAGCCTGTTCCAGGAAACCGAGTTCACCCTCAATGACCTGGTGCTGCCGATCTTTGTCGAAGAAGAAATCGACGATTTCGTGCCGATTACCAGCATGCCCGGCGTGCGGCGGATTCCAGAGTCGAAACTGGCAGGCGAAATCGAGCGCTATGCGCGGGCGGGTATCAAGTCGGTGATGACGTTCGGGGTCTCCCATCACCTGGATGGCAGCGGCAGCGACACGTGGAATGAAAGCGGTTTGGTGTCGCGTATGGCACGGATCTGCAAGGACGCGGTGCCAGAGATGATCGTGATGTCCGACACCTGTTTTTGCGAGTACACCGATCGCGGTCACTGTGGGGTGATTCACGCGGGCGAGGTGGACAATGACAAAACCCTGATCAACCTCGGTAAGCAAGCCGTCGCCGCCGCACGGGCCGGGGCGGACGTGATTGCGCCGTCAGCGGCAATGGACGGGCAGGTCCAGGCGATTCGCCGGGCGCTCGACGAAGCCGGCTTCAGCCAGACTTCGATCATGGCCTATTCGACCAAATTTGCCTCGTCGCTCTACGGCCCGTTCCGTGAAGCCGGCGGCAGTGCGCTCAAAGGCGATCGTAAAAGTTACCAGATGAACCCGATGAACCGCCGTGAAGCGGTACGCGAGTCGTTGCTCGATGAGCAGGAAGGCGCCGATGCGTTGATGGTCAAGCCGGCCGGTGCGTATCTGGACATTATCCGTGATATCCGCGAAGCGTCGCGTTTGCCGTTGGCGGCTTATCAGGTGAGTGGCGAATACGCGATGATCAAATTCGGCGCCGCCGCCGGTGCGATCGATGAGGACCGTGTGGTGCGCGAGAGCCTGGGGGCGATCAAGCGGGCGGGCGCGGACCTGATCTTCACCTACTTTGCGATGGACCTGGCGTTGAGCGGAATCTAAGCCGCCGGGTGTGCCGTTATTACCAGAGGAACGGTTTGATCCCGTGGTCCCGGAAGTAACGCTCGATGACTTTCGGGTCAGCGGACAGATCGGCGACGGCCACGTAGCTGTCGGGCCTTAATAGATAGAAGCCATTGCGCGCCAGCCCGGCGGCTTCGTGGGTCGGATGCCAGTCGAAAACGTGCAGTGCCAGGTGATGCTCGGCGCACCAGGCAAGCATTTCTTCGCTGGTGTCGCCGTACACATGAACCTGCCAGTTGAGGCTTGTCAGGCTGTCGAAGTTATCGGTCTCGCTGTCATGTGCCCAGGGCAGGCGATCACCGCCAAAAACATGGCCAGCATGGCCTTCGCTCAGAGGCATCCCGCGATAATTCAGGGTGATTTGCGACACCGTACGAAACAGATACTCGCGCGCCAATTCAAATGAGACCATTTTGGGTAGCAGGAACGGTGCAATGCGGGTGCGAATCACGTCGGCCATTGCGCCTTCGGCGGAGACGAAATTGAATACCCGGTCGGTGGTCGCCACCAGTCGCCGGGCAAAGGCCATGCGTTCGACTTCATAACTGTCGAGCAGTTTGTCGTTGGCTGCTCCATTGAGAACGGCGGCGAGTTTCCAGGCGAGGTTGATCGCGTCGCCAATACCGGTGTTCATACCCTGGCCGCCGGCGGGGCTGTGCACATGGGCGGCGTCACCGAGCAAAAACGCGCGCCCGAAGCGGAAGGTGTCCGCTACCCGGTGATGGACCCGGTAAGTCGAAAACCAGTTGACCTTGTTTACCTGAACTTTCAGGTGCTCGATGGCCCGGCTACTGACGTCTTCAAACTTGAGGGTTTCGGCCTGCTCCGCGCGTTCATCGCGCACCGTTCCGATCAACCGTGCACGGCCTTCGCCGGCCAGCGGAAAAACCGCCAGAAAGTCGGCTTCATCCAGATCCACATGCAGTTCACCATTGAGCGCCAGACCTGAGGCTTCGACGTCGGCGACATAAAACACTTGCTGGTAGGTGCCGCCGGGAAAGCCGATATCGAGTGCCTTGCGCACGGTAGAACGAGCACCGTCACAACCCGCCAGGTAGCAGGTCTGACAGGTATGTTCCTGGCCGTCGGGCAGGAGCAGCTGCGCGGTAATGCTGCCGCCATGTTCGCTGAAACCGATCAGTTCGGTGTCGCGCTCGACCACCACGCCCAATTGCTCCAGGCGTTCGATCAACAGTCGCTCGTGCTGGTCCTGCGGGAACATTTCCAGAAACGAGTAAGGGGTCAGGTCCTTGCCGATGTCCTCGAACGGTAACCGCGCCACCGGTTCGCCTTTGACCCACAGATTGACTGCCGGTACTTTGTGGCCGTTCTGCACCACGGCGTGGCTGAGGTCGAGCTGGCGGTACAACTCCAGCGTACGTGCCTGAACCGCCAGGGCGCGAGACGTAGTGCCGGGTGCGCTGGTCTTGTCGAGGATGCGCACGCGGATGCCAAGCTTGCTGAGCCAAAGCGCGAGGACCAGTCCTGTGGGACCGGCGCCAACGATCAGTACATCGCTGCGGTTCATGTCGTTGCCCTCGATCGAGAGTCCCGCTGAACAGGGGTGTATCCAGTTTAGATCCGATTGACCGAGGTGCTTGTTCCCTCGGTGCAATGGCTCAAGAAGCGATATCCTCGGCGGTCAGGGCGCTTAAAAGGACCCATGTAAAAAATGCGATCCCATCGATTGATCATGAGTGTAGTTACGTTGCTGCTATTGGCCGGCTGCGCGAATCAGGCTGCTCGGCAAGCGGCTCAACCGACGCCCGTACAGGTGAAAGCGCAGATTGCCCGTTTGTTGCCGAGCAACACCGTAGACCGTGAAGGTTGGGCCGCTGACATTTATGCGGCGTTTGCGGCACAAGCGATCCCGCCCACCACGCAGAACCTGTGTTCGGTACTGGCGGTAACCGAGCAGGAGTCGACCTTTCAAACAGACCCGACAGTGCCGGGGCTGGGGAAGATCGCCCGGGATGAAATCGATCGACGTGCTGCCAGGGCACACATTCCCGATCTGTTGGTGCGCGGAGCCTTGCAGGTCAGCTCAACCAACGGCAAAAGTTACAGCGAGCGCTTGAATGCGGTGCGCAGCGAGAAAGAGCTCAGTGCGATATTCGATGACTTCATTGGTCGGGTGCCGATGGGCAAGACTCTGTTTAGTGGCTTCAATCCAGTGCATACCGCAGGCCCGATGCAGGTCAGTGTCGCGTTTGCCGAGCAGCACGCACAGCGCTATCCCTATCCGGTAGACAGCTCGATTCGTCATGAGGTATTCAGTCGCCGTGGCGGCATGTACTTCGGCATTACACATTTGCTCGGCTACCCGGTGAGTTACCGCCAACCGTTGTACCGCTTCGCCGATTTCAATGCCGGCTGGTACGCCAGCCGCAATGCCGCGTTTCAGAGTGCACTCAATCGCGCCTCGGGTAGCACGTTGGCACTGGATGGTGATCTGATTCGCTACGACTCGATCTTGCCGGGTTCGACGGAATTGGCGGTGCGCACGTTGGGTAACCGGCTGGACATGCGCAATACGACGATCAGGGATCAGCTGGAGTTGGGTAACCGCCTCGAGTTTGAAGACAGCAAGCTATATAAGAAGGTGTTCGAGCTGGCGGAAACGGCTGAAGGCAAACCACTGCCCAGGGCAATCCTGCCGGGTATCCAGTTGCAAAGCCCGAAAATCACYCGAAARCTCACTACGGCSTGGTTCGCCAAGCGTGTCGATGAGCGTTATCAGCGCTGTATGACGCGTGCTTCGGCGGGGTAGAGTAAGCGTTGGCTGTGCAAGTACCGGGCGCTGATCTCAGTAGAGCCCGGGGATGAGTCGCCAGGTCTTCGCACAGTAAGCGTCATACTCGGCACCAAACTCACTGCGCAGCAGGTCTTCTTCGGCGTTTATGCGAGCAATGAGGGCAGGGAGCAGCAGGAGGACGAGCACGATCCCGACACTGGAGCGAAAGGCCAGCGCCCAACCCAGCGCGTTAATCAATAAACCGAGATAACTCGGATTACGCAGCCTTCGGTAAATACCGTCAGTCACCAGCGTATGCCCAGGTTGAATGGCGACCAGGCCGCTGAAGCGTTTGCCAAGTACGAACACGGGCCAGATCCGCAATGCGCCGCCCGCAATGAATAGAATTGCACCAACCCAGCGTATGCCTTCGCCACCGAAGGTCCAGAAGTCCATTCGGTCGGTATAGGCCGGAATAAACGCGGACAACACGCCAATCACCCCAAATACCGGTAGCACCCAACGGTTGTCCCGGTCCTCACGTACTCCGGAGCTCAAGTTGACTTCGGTGAGCAGCGAAACTCCCATCATCACCAGCGTCGCAAGGGCAATGATCACCAGGGCCGGATGCGAGAAAAACGCAGCAAGGCCACCCAGTCCCAGAATGGCGAGCCCGAGATAGGCCAGAACTGCTG
>NZ_JBFTLU010000046.1:0-15718 GCF_056396605.1 Pseudomonas sp. 05T35 | reverse complement strand
CAACCTGAAGGGTGATTCAGGCCTTTGTCAGGTTCGTCAGCCAAGGTGTTGTACGGCGAACCATCACAGGAGGGTGGCAATGCGGGTTTTATTGGTTGAGGACGCTGTGGGGCTCGGCGAGGCGGTACGTGAGCAACTCGCGGATGACGGCCACGCGGTGGACTGGGTGCAGCGTCTCGATCACGCTCAGAGCAGTGTGCGAACGACGCGTTATGACCTGATCTTGCTGGACCTGATGCTGCCGGACGGGCGAGGGCTGGATTTTTTGCGCCAGCAACGCGGGGCAGGGGACGTCACACCGGTGATTATTCTCACGGCTCGGGATCAGATATCCGATCGCATCGAAGGCCTGAATGCGGGGGCTGACGACTATCTGGTCAAACCCTTTGATCTCTTCGAGTTGTCCGCCCGAGTCGCGGCTGTGGCGCGGCGCTACAGTGGTAATCCCAATCCGCAGATCAAAGTGGGCGGGTTGCAGGTCGACATGACCGCCCGCACAGTGCTGCGCGCCGGCATGACGGTGGACCTCACCGCTCGCGAGTGGGCATTGTTCGAAGCCTTCATCCAGCGCCCCGGCGCGTTGTTATCGAAATCCCAGCTGGAAGATCGCCTGTATGCATTCGGTGCCGAAATTGAAAGCAACACCATCGAGGTCTATATCAGCCGTCTGCGCAAGAAACTCGGCCGCGAGATGATTGAGACGGTCCGTGGGATGGGCTACCGGTTGATGCCGGAATGAAGCCCGCCTCGAGTCTGCAAAAGCGCCTGGGGCTGGGGCTGACGCTGGGCATGACCGTGCTTTGGCTGGGGGCGACCGTCGGCGCCTGGATCGTGGTGCAACACGAATTGAACGAGGCCTTCGACAGTGCACTGGAGGAGACGGCACAGCGAATCCTGCCCTTGGCCGTACTCGAAATCGGCAGCCCTGATGAGCCTCGCCGGGCTCGGCATATTGCGCCGCTCAAAGTGCGCAAGGAATACCTGACGTACCTGGTCCGCGATGCCAGGGGCGAGATCCTGATGCAATCTCATGATGCCGACCCTGACATATTCAATCCGCTGCCGGTGGAGGGCTTCACGACCACTGCCAGGTACCGCTTGTACGGGACCAGCGCACCGCGCGAAGGTGTTTTTATCGAGATGGCCGAACCCTTGGCCCATCGACGCGAAGCCGCTCAGGAGGCCTTGTTCGCGTTGCTCCTGCCGTTGCTGGCACTGATTCCGATCAGCTTGCTGGGCACCTGGTTGTTCGTGCACGTCAGCCTGCGCAGCGTTCGGGCGTACCGCCGGGCCATCGAGACGCGCGGTGTCGGTGACTTGTCCCCGATCAAGGTGGATCGGTTGCCTGCGGAAATCGATCCATTGGCCGAGGCGGTCAACCATCTGATGGAGCGACTGCGCAAGGCACTGGAGACGGAACGCAGCTTTACCGCCAACAGTGCCCATGAGCTGCGCACCCCGTTGGCGGCGACGCTGGCACACATTCAGCGGTTACGCCGCGAGGCGCCTGAGGGCCCGCTTCAAGTACGCGCCGCGAAGATCGAGGCCTCTCTCCAGGCGCTGACGCGACTTTCGGAAAAGCTGATGCAACTGGCCAAGGCTGAAGGTGGTGGGCTTTTGTCCGAAGTGCCGCAAGACCTCATACCGTTACTGGCGCATGTGGTCGATGAGTGCAATCACGCAGCCGGCCAGCGGGTTCATCTGGTTCTGCCCGCTGTGCAAAGCGTGCTGTCGGCAATTGATCCTGACGCTTTCGCCATTCTTGTGCGCAACCTGATCGAGAACGCGATGAAGCATGGCGCGCCGGATCAACCCATTGAGGTGAGCCTTTCCAGTCAGGCCCTCCTGAGGGTGGTCAATGCCGGTCCGGTGGTGCCTGAGCCGATATTGAAACGCCTGACCGAGCGCTTTGTGCGCGGTGAAAGCGGCGCTGAGGGTTCGGGGCTTGGCCTGGCCATTGCGCTGACGATTGCCCAGGGCGTCAATGCGACGATGACGCTCGTGTCGCCCGCGACGGGTAAACAGGACGGCTTTGAAGTCATCGTGCAGTTTGTTCAGGGGCGCTAGGAGGAGTGGATACGCTTGCCGGTCGTGCGGGATCAAAGACACGCCGCACGTCGCTGCAAGCAGGGCTATAATCGCGCCCACGTTTTACTCCTTTCACAACACCCTCCACCCTACGAGACTGCCATGACTATTTCTCTGTACGCTGCTTCCGTTCCAGTCTTCAAGCAAATGCTCAACGCGTTGAGCGATGTTCTGAACAAGGCCGAAGCTCACGCCACCGCCAAAAACATCGACCCGAACGCCTTCCTGCAAGCGCGTCTGTACCCGGACATGTTCCCGCTGGTGCGTCAGGTGCAGATCGCCGTTGATTTCGCCAAAGGCGTTTCTGCCCGCCTGGCCGAAGTCGAACTGCCGAAGTACGACGATACCGAAGTGACCTTCGCCGAGCTGCAAGCCCTGATCACCAAGGTGCTGTCCTTCATCGACGGCATCAAGCCTGAACAAATCAACGGCAAGGAAGGTATCGAGATCGTTACCCGCCCAGGCACCCCGAAAGAAAAACGCTTCAGTGGCCAGGCTTACCTGCTGACCTACGGCCTGCCGCAGTTCTTCTTCCACGTCACCACCGCCTACGCGATCCTGCGTCACAACGGTGTTGAAGTCGGCAAGCGCGATTACATGGGCGCGTTCTAAACCCGCCAGCAACAAAAAACCCGCCAAGGTGTGAACCTTGGCGGGTTTTTTTGTGGGGCCGGTTTGTTACGCGGCTTGTACGGTTTTCTCTTCCTGGGCCAGACACGCCGCCGCGGTGAACAGCACGTCGGTGGAGGAGTTCAGCGCGGTTTCCGCCGAGTCCTGCAACACGCCGATGATGAAGCCGACCGCCACCACTTGCATGGCGATCTCGCTCGGAATACCAAACAGGCTGCACGCCAGCGGAATCAACAGCAGTGAACCACCGGCCACACCCGAAGCGCCGCAGGCACAGATCGCCGCGACGACGCTGAGCAGCACGGCCGTCGGGATGTCCACGGCAATCCCCAGCGTGTGCACAGCCGCCAGGGTCAGCACCGTGATGGTGATCGCCGCACCGGCCATGTTGATGGTCGCACCTAGCGGGATCGAAACCGAGTAGGTGTCTTCATGCAGGCCCAAACGCTTGCTCAGCTCCAGGTTGACCGGAATGTTCGCCGCCGAACTGCGGGTGAAGAACGCGGTGATTCCGCTTTCCCGCAGGCAGGTCAGCACCAACGGGTAAGGGTTGCGGCGCAGCTTCCAGAACACGATGACCGGGTTCATCACCAGCGCCACGAACAGCATGCAACCCAGCAGTACGGCCAGCAGATGCATGTAGCCGATCAGCGCGCCGAAGCCCGAGGTGGCCAGCGTGGAGGCGACCAGGCCGAAGATCCCCAGCGGAGCAAAACGAATCACCAGGCGCACGATCAGCGTGACGCCGTTGGACAGGTCGCCGAGCACGGTACGGGTGGTTTCGCCGGCATGGCGGATGGCGATGCCCATGCCGATTGCCCACGCCAGAATGCCGATGAAGTTGGCGTTCATCAGCGCACTGATCGGGTTGTCGACCACGCTCAGCAACAGGCTTTGCAAGACTTCGGAGATTCCTCCGGGCGCGCTGATTGCCACGTCGTGGGTGGACAGCACCAGGTCCGAAGGGAACAGGCTGCTGGCCACCACTGCGACCACGGCCGCGGCAAAGGTKCCCAGCAGATACAGGAACAGAATCGGCTTGATATGGGTTTCCTGACCATGTTTGTGATTGGCGATCGAGGCCATCACCAGCACGAACACCAGAATCGGTGCGACGGCTTTCAGTGCCGAGACAAACACTTTGCCGATGAATGCGGTGGATTTCGCCACCTCAGGCGCAAAGAGCGCCAAGGCAATACCGGCGATCAGTCCAATGACGATTTGCGTGACCAGGCTGGTGTGTTTGAGTCTTTGCAAAACAGTAGGCGGAGCAGCAGTCATAGCGGTATCTCTGATTTTTTTAAGGTGCCGTGAATCGAGAAACCCGGTCAGCAAAAAAAACGGGCAGGCTGACCGGGCAAGCGCACATTGCGTCATCTGCATTGGCGGATGAGCTAGGTTGAGTTTTTTTGCGGGCGCGGACTTTATCACAGCGTAGTCGCGATCCTTCAGACCTGTGACGATCTGCCACCCGAGTGTTTAAGCGGATATGTCAGGTTTGCGCCAGCGCTGTCGGACACTCTCTGTTAAGCTTCGCCATCCACTTTTTCATCTCCCCTCAGTGAGCCCTTGGGCTGTCGCTGGCGTTGTCGTTTTCTGGAGTTACCCCATGCTGTTGCCCATCCTGTTGTTGTCAGCCGCCGGTTTCACCGTGCTGACCACAGAATTCATCATTGTCGGTCTGTTACCGTCGATCGCTCGCGACCTCGACGTCAGTGTTCCCCAGGCGGGACTGCTGGTGACCTTGTTCGCGTTTACCGTGGCCGCCTTCGGCCCCTTCCTGACTGCGTACTTCGCGCGTTTTGAGCGTCGGCGTCTGTTTATCAGCGTGCTGATCATGTTCGGGCTGGCGAACACCCTGGCGGCCATGGCGCCGAATATCGGCGTGATGGCTGTCGCGCGGCTGATTCCGGCGCTGGGTTTGCCGGTGTTCTGGGCGCTGGCCAGTGAAACGGCGGTGGACATCGTCGGGCCGGRCTACGCAGGGCGGGCGATTGCCAAGATCGGTTTCGGGATTGTCTGCGCGACCGTGTTCGGGATCCCCGTTGGCACGTTGATTTCCGATGCGTTCGGCTGGCGCACGGCGTTCGGCATTCTCGCGGTCATTGCCTTGGCCAAGGCGCTGCTGCTGTTTATCTATTTGCCGAAAACCAACCTGCACAACCAGCAGGTGAGCTTGCGTTCACAGTTCAAGATTCTGCGCAGCCCGCTGATGCAAGGGCACGTGCTGTTGTCGATTCTGGTCTTCAGCGGGATGTTTACCGCTTACACCTACCTGGCCGACATCCTTGAGCGGCTGGCCGGTTTCAACGGCACCGTGGTCGGCTGGTGCCTGATGGGCTTTGGTGCGGTCGGGCTGATCGGCAACTCGCTGGGCGGGCGCATGGTCGATCGCCATCCGTTGATCGCGTCGATGGTGTTCTGTGGCTTCATGATCGGCGGCATGGTGGCGCTGGTGCCGAGTATCCATTCGACGCTGGGACTGGCGGCGGCGATGGGCATCTGGGGCGTGACCCAGGCTGCGTTGTTCCTGGTCAGCCACGTGCGCTTGATGAAAGCCGCCCCGCAGGCGCCAGCCTTTGCTGCATCGCTGAACATCGCCGGAGCCAATCTGGGTATTGGCTTGGGGGCGATGGTCGGTGGGCACGTGATCGACACCTTGGGCCTGGGCAGCCTGGGGTTTGCGGCGGCCGGTTTTATCCTGGTGTCGATTGTATTGGCCTTGTTGCTGATGAAGGTCAAAGCCCCGGCCGTCTGCGCCTGAGGCTTCAAGGCGCGGTAAACAGCTCGCGGCGGGCACCTTCGGTAATCGCGACAATGCCGGGGTGCTTGACCTTGCGCTCGACCGAGATTGCGTAAAACGACTCGGTCACCGCATCGGTCTGCCCGATCAACTCGACGCCGCATTGGCGTCTCACCTCGTCGGCAATCACGCTCGGGCCAATGAAAATCCCGCTGCCGGATTGGCCGAACGCCTGCATCAAGGCACTGTCATCAAACTCGCCGACGATACGTGGCTGAATCTGCTGTTCGGCGAACCAGCGCTGCAAGCGGCTGCGTACCACGGTTTCCTGCCCAGGAATCAACAGGGGCGCACCGTGCAGGCCGCGCGGGAAGTCTTTGCCATAGCGTTGTGCCAATTCGGTCGTGGCGAAAAAACTGATGCCGCATTCGCCGAGTTTCTGGCTGTAACCCTTGATGTCCAGGTGCGACGGCATCGGGCTGTCGGAGATCACCAGGTCCAGCCGCTGAATGGCCAGATCAGCCAGCAAGCGCTCCAGTTTGTCTTCGCGACAGGTGATGCGTAGCGGCTCAGTCAGCTCCATGGTCGGTGCAATCAGGCGATAGACGATGGATTTGGGCACTACGTCGGCGACGCCCACCCGGAACAGAATCTGCTGTTCATTGGGCTGCGCCCGAAGCATGGCCTCCAACTCGCCACCCAGTTGAAACATCTGCTCGGCGTAAGGCAGTGTCTGCCGTCCCGCCTCGGTCAGTTCCAGTTGCCGGCCAACCCGCTGAAACAACTCTATCCCATAGGTCTGCTCGAGCAGACTGATCTGCCCGCTGATGGTCTGCGGAGTCAGGTTCAATTGCTCGCAGGCACGCACGATGCTGCCGGTTTTGGCCACGACCCAGAAGTAATGCAATTGCCGGTAATTGAGCATGCGCGTTGCCGATTCGTAAAAACCGAAGTATAGCTGCTAAAAATACGAATTTTCCTGAAGTATTTGCCTCCTTAGAATGCCTCGCTATCGACGGGCCGCTCCCTTGGCCAAGTCCGCTCTATCGAGGAAAACATGATGAAACTCAACTCCCTGGCCGCCGCTTCGTTGCTGGCCCTCTCTGCACTGGTGCTGACAGGCTGTGACCAGGCCGAGAAAAGTGCCCAGCAATTGATGGGCAAAGCTGCCGAAACCGCCAAGCAGGCGATCGACGATACCCATAAGGCGGCGGAACAAGCGCTGAGCGAGGCCACTTCGAACATCGTCGGCAACAAGGAAAAAACCGCTAACGACAGCGAGAAAACGCCCGGTACATCGCAGGAAATCTAACCCGTTCAACATCGAGTCAGGACTGACCCATGGACTATCTTTTACAACTCGCAGCAAGCCCTACAGCCTGGGTCGCCCTGGCTACGTTGATCGTGATGGAAATCGTGCTCGGCATCGACAACCTGATCTTCATCTCGATCCTGACCAACAAGCTGCCCGTGCAGCACCGTGCCAAGGCACGCCGCATCGGTATCAGCATGGCGTTGGTCCTGCGTCTGGGCCTGCTGAGCACCATCGCGTTCATCGTGCAACTGACTGAGCCGGTGATTGAACTGTTCAACCACGCGCTCTCGTGGAAAGACATGATCCTGATCGCCGGTGGCCTGTTCCTGTTGTGGAAGGCGACCACTGAAATCCATCACAGCATGGATCCGCCAGCCGAGGATCCGACGTCGAAAACGTCCAGCGTGACATTGGGTTTTGCCGCCGCCATCGGTCAGATCCTGATGCTCGACCTGGTGTTCTCCATCGACAGCATCATTACCGCTGTCGGCATGACCGAGCATTTGCCGATCATGATCATCGCGGTGCTGGTGTCGGTGATGGTGATGTTGCTGGCGGCCGAGCCTCTGGCCAAATTCATCAATGACAACCCGACAGTGGTGATGCTGGCCCTGGGCTTCCTGATCATGATCGGCATGACCCTGATCGCCGAAGGCTTCGGTGCCCACGTACCGAAAGGCTACATCTATGCGGCCATGGCATTCTCGGCAACGATTGAAGGTCTGAACATGCTGTCGCGCCGGGCCCGGGAGAAGCGGGTCGCTGCGCAAGCGTAAGCGGTAAGGTAAAAACACAACGGTCGTCTGCGCTCGAAAGCGTGCAGACGGCCGTTTTGATTTATGAGGGATTTGAACCGAATCGATCAGTGCGCTGTGACGTGGTGCCGGGCAGGTTTCTCGGCTTTGGCAGGTGCCGAAGGTGGAATATAGGCATGATGGTGTCTGCGGGTAATGCGCAATACGCCCCACAGCATCGCGGCGGCAACGGCCAGCCAGCCACCGATCAGCATCAGGATTATCATCGTCAGGCTCATCAGTGCCTCCTCTTTGCCCTGCTTCGGGCACACGCTCTGTTCAAGGGTCAGTCTAGTCGGTGATGTGTTGCAGGCAATTGACCAAGTGTGGTGAGTCTCCAACCCGTTCGCTCTATCAACTGCATGTGACTGCCGTTAAAGGCTATAGCGCTGCTATGATCATGGGCGAAGCCGGGAGACCGATTGCCCGGCGCCTGAACAAGTGAGTGATGATGTTGCCGGTACTTCCCCGATTCCGCTGCGCCTTGCTGGCCGCGGCCTGTGTCCTGAGCCTGGCCGGTTGTGCCGGGAGCGTGCAACCTGAAATCCAGCGTCTGCCTGAGCGCGTCGAGCTCAGTGGCATGCCGTTTTACCGTGGCGAAGCCTATCAAAGCGGGCCGCAATCGCTGGCCAGCATGCTTTCCCAGCAAGGCATCGTGATTACCCCGGGGCTGCTCGACAAGCCGCTGCATTTGCCGGGCGCCGAGGCGCAGTTGCAGCAGAACATGCAGAACCTGGCGCGTGAATACGGGATGGTCGTGTATCCGCTTGACAGCAATCTGCCGGCGCTGTTGACCCAGGTCGCGGCGGGTTACCCGGTACTGCTGCGCTTCAGTGAGGGCTCGGCATTCTGGAAAGAGCCGAGGTACGCGATTCTCGCCGGCTACAACCGTCATAAGCAGACGGTGCTGCTGCGTTCAGGAATGGACCGCCGGTTGCTGATGAGCTTCACGTCGTTCGAGTCCGCGTTCGAAAATGCTGGCGGTTGGGCAGTGTTGATTCAGGGGCCGACCCAGATTCCGGCCAAGGTTGACTCGCAGCGCTGGCTCAAGGCCGCTGACGATCTGGCTCGGGCTGGACAGGAGCAGGCAGCAACCAAGGCGACCAAAGCACTGGCTGCCCATTAATCGAACCGAATAAAAACGGCGCCTTGAGGCGCCGTTATCGATAAAGGCCCCGACTCGCGTCGCGGGCCTTTTTTCGTGCGCTTATTTGCCGGTCTGCGCCATGCCGCTACCTTGACGATGTTGCAGGTTTTTCTCGGCTTTGTATTGCAGGGCAACACTCGGGACAGAGGTGCTCCTGCCGGTTTCAACCCACTGACGAATCCGTCCGGCATCCGCAAAGTGGGTGTACTTGCCGAAGGCATCGAGAATCACCAGCGAAACCGGGCGATTACCCATGTTCGTCACCAATACCAGACAGTGGCCGGCCTGATTGGTAAAGCCGGTCTTGGTCAGCTTGATGTCCCAGTCGGCCTTGTTGATCAGGTGGTCGGTGTTGTGAAAACCCAAGGAGTAGCTGGGTCTGCGGAACGTCACGGTTTTTTCCTTGGTCGTGCTCAGTTCACTCAGCATCGGGTATTTGCGTGCAGCCTGGAGCAGTTTACTCAGGTCGCGGGCTGTGGAAACGTTGTGGACTGACAGGCCGGTCGGTTCGACGTAATGGGTGCTGGTCATGCCCAGCGCCCTGGCTTTGGCGTTCATTGCAGCGATAAAGGCTGAGTAACCGCCTGGGTAGTGGTGGGCCAGGCTCGCTGCAGCGCGATTTTCCGAGGACATGAGTGCAATCTGCAGCATTTCCCTGCGCGACAGCTCGCTATTGAGTTTGACCCTGGAGAACACACCTTTCATTTCCGGGGTTTCGCTGATCGTAACGGAAATGTATTCGTCCATGTTCTGCTTGGCGTCCAGCACGATCAGCCCGGTCATCAATTTGGTCACCGAGGCGATCGGTACGATCACGTCCGGGTTGCTGGCATAGATGACTTTGTCGGTTTGCAGATCGATCACCATCGCACTGCCGGAGGCGATGCGCAGTTGTGAGGTGTCTCGAGGTGCCGCGGTGGTGTCACGTGCGTAGACGTTCGATGTGACAAGAGGGCCTGTAAGTACAAAAAATAGGCTCAGGATGGATAGACGGATTTTCACGCGGGCGGACTCGCTAAGGGTGGATATGCCGTTCTGCAACGGGCTTTCTAGATAAAACGTAACATTTTATGAGTATGTGCTAGGAAAGCGAAAGGCGCCCGTGGGGCAGGGGGCAAAGGTAAAATATATTTAATGCTGTACCATTTTTGTACCAATCTGGCTTTCCAGTTTCCCGACCTCTGACCAGTCGGTGGTAGAGCTCAGCCAGCGAGCATATGTCGACAACAATACCTGGACGCTGTGACCCAGTTGTCCAGCGATGAACGCGGGGTTCATGCCTGCCATTAGGCACATCGTAGCGTACGTATGTCGGCAGTTATATTGGCTACGCGGCTTTATTTCCAAGGCCTTCAAGACTTTTTCGAAGTGAGCCCCAGTCGTGGATGCACTAAGGATGTATTCCGATGCTCCCGAGGGTGGGAACACGTATGGTGACTGCTGGCGCTTGCGGTTCCGCTGAGTCAGTCGTGCATCGGCAATCCTCCTCGATTCGACCAGGGCGTGCATCGCCCGGCTATTGAGCATGACAGTCCGGGCGTACTTGGTTTTCGTGCGCTCTTCGACCTTCCCATCAACGACGATCCGGCAGACGTGCGCCACGCGCTTCTCCAGATCAATCTCATCCCAGCGAAGAGCCTTGAGCTCTCCCGACCGCATCCCGCAGTAGAACGCGAACTCGAAGTAGGCCGCGTAGATTTGGGTGGCTCTCGTTGTGAAGTTGGTATACATCCACTCAATGACGGCGTCTGCTTCCGCGACCGTGAACGGTTCTATCTGCTTTTTGATCCGCCCAGGCAGCTGGATCGCCGTTKCCGGGTTTCGCTCAATTACCTCATCCCGTACAGCTGCCTTGAACAAGGCGCTGACCCTCGAAATGGCAGTCCGCTTGATTGTTGGGCTATCCCACTGCGTTTTCCCAATCACCCGCCTCAGCAGCATTGGCGTGATGGCCGTCATCGGCACCGTAGCCAGCTCAGGCATCCAGTAAATATTGATCGTGCCTTTATAGTTGCGGCGTGTGCCCGGAACGATTTCCAGGCTATTGATCCATGTTTGCGCGTATTGAGCGAAGGTCAGACCGGTGGCCAGTGCAGAGTAACTGGAGTTCGGGAAGAGCTCGGCGTATCGCTTCTCGTCCAGAACCCCATGCTTGGCCAGGCTGATTACGTTATCGCGTAGATCTGCTGCCGCCTTGATCCCCTTTGGCGTCTGGGGATGGGCAAGAGTTTCGCAGCGTCTTTCGCCGTTCCATGTGAACCGGATGCGGATTGCTTGGCCTGCAAACTCAACTCCGGTGGGCATTCCCACTGGCTTTCTTGCCATATCTCATATCTCCTGATGCTATAAAAAATCCGCTGGTCAATCTTGTTCCAGACTCCGAGTGGGATGATGCCGCGTGCGCGCTTTCCCTCGAGGGCTCTAGAAGTAGTGCCCAGAAGCTCTGCCATCTTTTTTTCGGGCACTTTGTCGAAGGGGTATGTTTCAGGGGATTCGTCTATTTCGGTCATAGCTGTCTCCATGCCGCGCGCGGCGGCAGAAGGTGGTTAGGGTTTGACTTACAGGCGGAAAAAGGCGTCCGACAAGTGGCAGCCTTTGGGGAATTGACACTCCCCGCTTACCGTAATATTTCTCTTCTTCTTCCCTTGGTTTCATCGAAAATCAAACAAGAAGGAGGCCAGAAAGATGATGCGTAGAGGCTCTAAGTATTGGATGTGGGCTGACTGCAAGTTGCGCTGTCAGAGTCATGATGAGGTGCTCAGCGACGGCGCTATCATCGACGTTCAGAGCAGAGTTTCCAGAAGAGGGAGAACGCAACTCTTTATCGGTATCTACGACCAAAAGGGTATTCCTCTGTTTGAGGAGGCCCATGATTCCTTGCCTAACGACACCATGACAACGGCGCTTGCTTGGGGTGTTGGTCGCGCACGCAGGATCGCGATGGACAACGTGGTTTTGCCCAATCAAGCGAGCGTCATTCAGGGGAGGGCTTCTCGGCTTGGGCAGCCATCCGCAGCCTGAAAACAATCCCGCTGTTGGCGGTCAGCGCCGTACCGGTCAGTTCTTCGGTGCGGACGCTGATCACTCGATTCACCGCGGTGTCCCCGTGTAGATGAGCCAGGCCATGTAGGCGAGGGCGATCATTAGCAATCCCCCCAGCCCATGCCTTGGATGTGCTCGTTGGGGATGATCAGCTTTTCGGCGACGGGCGCCTCATTCATCATCGACAAGTCACCGAAGTAACCCAGCGCCGCACGGGCGCGCTCCAGGGTAAGCTCGGCATGCCCGAGCTGGCGCGATTTGCGCAATTTGTAGGAGCGCAGGGCGTGGACCTTGTCCGGGTAGGCAAATCGCTTGCTATGCGCATTGGTTTCCTTGAGCACGCGCTTGCGGCGCTTCTTTACGGCGTCCGCCGTCCAACTGTGCTGGTAACCGTTAATCATGTTGACGGTGTATTCATCGGCTACATACCAGCACTGCGCCGTTTCACCGATCACCGTGTAGGTGATGCAATGCACTTCGAGGCCGTCAGGGCCGATTTCATCGACAAAGCGGTAATGATCCGGTCCAGCCTTTATCTTTTCCATGGGCACACTCGTCCTTGCCGCTATAGCGGCTGACTTTGAAGGGGGAGGGAGTTACGGGTAGTTTTTACTGATGCGCTTGGCGATGTCTTCGAGCTGCTCGGCCATGCCCCACATTACGTTGTTGTCGCGGCGTGAGACGACCATGGAGCGGGCGACGTTGCGGCCCTTGAGGATGATGATCGCCAGTCGGATCAGCCAGGCTTCGAGCTTTCGGCGCAGGAACCGCTTCACGGCGTCGCTTCGGCATCAGTTTCAAGGATCGCGTTTGCGGCTTTGATGAATAGATCGCCGCGCTGGGCGCACTTCTTCGGAACGTGGTAGCGGAAGCGGGTGTTACCGGGGTAGTACTCGTCGTACGCCAGGCGGGTACAGACGGTCGCAGCGTCGTCGAGCGCGTGTTTGCGGATCGCCGCGCGTGTCCGTTCCCAGCTGGTCGTCTTCTCCGCCTCCAGCGCATCGACTCGTTGTTGCAATCTGTTCTCGCGGGACTTGGAATATTCGAGGTGCCGCGACAAGGTGCAGGCGAAGTCAGCGGCCAGGCGCTCGTTGATGTACCGGGTGAAGTCGTGACGCTTAAGTCGGGTCTTGAACAAATTGGCGATGTAACCGCGTCCGCCTTCCGAGGTGCTGAGATCAAACTCAGGCTCGGCCGGTTTGTTTTCTGCGGGCATGGGGCGTCCTATGCCGAGTCATGCTCGGGCGGTGGAGAGTGGCGATGGAAAKGGGTGGGTAACGGTTATCTACATGACCTGGGCTGGCACGATCCGGCGAGGTGGGGTATTTGTTCTGCTCAAATAGAGCGAATGCGGGGTGGTTATGGAAAAGATTGAGTCGTGCCCTTACGAAAAGGCGGTGCTCCGCTCAAGGACGCCCTTCATCATTTATGCGTCGCTGGCAATCGCCGCACCAATTACCGCAATTGCGCTTTGCTACGGGTTTGATAAGCCAAGTATGTGGATAGCTAGAAGTGGGGCGATCATGTCCGGTTTGTCGTTTTTGGCTGGCTTGAAAGCCAGAGATATGGCCGACGTTTTCAATGATGAGTCTTTTGCTGGGAACTCATTCGGTATAGCGAGGAGTAAGTACGGATCTCAGATTTCGCGCTTCGTGAAGCTCTCAACCGCACTGGTCATAATCGGAACTGCCGTTTGGGGCTTTGGGGATGAACTGTCAATCGGATTCAGCTCAGTGCAATAGGTGAGGGTGGGTCAGGCCGCCAGGCGCTGGTAAAGCTCGATGATGTCGGCGGCATTTGCTGCAACAAGGGCTTCCGCCTCGTYTGGGCACACGCTGTTTCCGATCAGCCGAACCTGATCCGTTTTGTTGATGTCGCGCCATTCCTCGGCACCGGTAACCGGGTCGACGAACAGCCCACGATCAATGATGTAGTCCTTGTCGAAGCCCTGCGCGGCCTTCAGCTCTGGCGGTTGGAGCATGCGCAGGGTTATGTCCACCAGCACATAGCCGCCGACCATGACCATCTCGGCCGGGTCTTTGAAGTGCTCCGGCAGGTGTTCGTGCATGAATGCAGCACAGCGGCGGGCACCTTCCAGTTGYTCCGGCGTCAGCGTGTTCGGCACCTGTATGACCTCAACCAACGCCACCCGGTCTTTTGTTGGTAGCGTGTGCATTGGCTCGGTGAGCGAAATACCGTCCTTCTCGTTGCCGTAGTACTTCACCAGGTAGGCGTTCGCCAGCCGCTGGTTGGCGCCGGACTGGCAGATGGTCGAGAGCGGCGAGTCGGCCGCGCGCCCGTCCCCGTCGTAGAAACCACCGTTAGCCTGCTCGAAGAACGCCGCCGAAACTGCGTGATGGCCGGTGCTGGTGGCTACCACGCCAAGTGGGTTGGCAACGTCGGCGCCAACCGATCCTTTCCGCAAGGTGACCATGTTCGCAGCAACAAGGGCTTGCTCGCCGCGGTTGGCGCCGGTGACCGTGCGAAAAGAGTCATCTGGAGAATACCCGCTGCGCTCTCCGTGGTGCGTGAGGTGGGTCAGGTGACAGGCCGCCAGCGCGAAGTGGCCGCCCTTGACCTGGGCAACCTGCGTGCGCAGCGGCTCGACCGCGCTGAAGTTGCGCTGCGCTGAGCCGTTGGCGCACTCGGTGAGGAGTGGCGCGGCAACAGGTTGCACCAATGCGTGGTGCGTGCCGCCAGCGCTGATCGTTGAAAGTGATTCGTCCGTACCGTGGGTGCTGGTGTGAGCCGCTGAGGTGCCGCGCATCGGGACAATGAACGGCTTCAGGCTGGTCAGCACATGCCGCCAGCAGCCCTTGGCCACCCGACGCATTGTGTTCACCGCCATTGGCTTGTCGCGGAAGATCGTGCGGCCCAGGTTGTTCCAGTCGATGCACTCCGCAGCTGTGCGCCAAGGCTGCTGTTTGCCCGTCGGAACTTTGTGGCGCTTCGCCGCGGGCCAGACGATTGGTTTGCCGTCACTGCGCGCCACCAGGTACAAGCGCTTGCGGATCGTCGGCGCCCCGGCATTGGCCGCGATGCGCTCTCGCCACTCGACGTTGTAGCCGAGGCCGCGCACCAGCGCTTCCACTGGTACGAACTCACCGATCGATTGCATGACTTCCGGCATATCCGGATGGTCGGCCGCCAAGCCGGTACTGAGCGCGGCAATGAATGACTTGAAGGTCCGGCCGCGCTCAGCCTTGATTGGCTGGCCTTCCTCATCGATCGGCCCCCAGTCGCAGAACTCTTCGACGTTCTCCAGGAACATCAGGCGTGGTCGGGTTGCGTGAGCCCAGCGGACGACCACCCACGCCAGACCGCGTACACCGCGATCGCGTGGCGCGCCGCCCTTGGCCTTGCTGTGGTGGCGGCAGTCTGGGGACGCCCAGAGGATGCCCACCGGCTGCCCGCCTGTGGCGTGGACAGGATCAACTTCGAACACGTCGGCGACGTAGTGGGCTGTTTCTGGGTGGTTGGCACGGTGCACGGCCAAGGCGATCGGGTTGTGGTTTACCGCCACATCCGGCTCCCGATACGCCCGGGCGATGCCGGTGCTGGCGCCGCCACCGCCGGCGAACAGATCCACTACCAGTTCTTTCTGGAATGGTAGGCCCATGCTTGGCTGGCCATGGATGAACTGGGGTTTCTTCTGTTGTGCGGACATAAGGGGGCCTCGCCGGATATATTTGCCGGTCAAACTTCAAGGTGGGTAAAGGGATGCTGAACGATCGCGGGAAGGAACTGCTGAAGCCTTGGATGTCAGTGCAAAATTTTGTTTTGGCCTTGGCCGCGATTTTCTGTATCGCTCTTCTGAAACTCACCAGCAGCGAGCTGGCAAGCTGGGTTCAGGCCGTTGGCTCAATCGCTGCGATTTGGGGAGCATTTCAAATCAGCAATCGCCAAGCCGAAAAGCAAAATGCTGAGAAGGTTCTCGCTGAAAAACAAAAGTCTGAAAG
>NZ_JBFTLU010000045.1:0-15757 GCF_056396605.1 Pseudomonas sp. 05T35 | reverse complement strand
GGGAAGTGGTCAGCGGTCCCATGAAGGCATCGGAAAAGCCAACCCCCAGTTTGCCACCGAGGTAGTCCAGGCCCCAGTTGTCGGCGGCGTAGCGGGCGGCGTCGGTAATGTGGTTGTGCTTGAGCGCGACCTTACCATCGAGGCTGTTGATCAAGCCCAGCATCCTTGCCACCGGATTGACGCCTGACTCGGGCTCGGAGGAGTGGGCGGAAACGCCGGTGACCGTCAGCGTGACGTCCTTGCCGACGACCTTGGCGGTCACCTCGAAGTTGCCGCCGTTGCGCTTGGCATAATCAGTGCCGGCCTGCTGCAGGCTGGCGGCCAATTCGGCGGGCTTGTCACCCACAACGGTGGCAACCGAGGTCGACGGAATCTGGTTGGTGGCCAAGCCGCCCGTCATTGAAGTAATTTCGGCGCCTTTGCCCTCTGCGGCACGTCGGGCAAAGCTCGCCATGACGGTACCGTAGCCTTTCTCGGCAATCACTACTGGATAGCCGCCATCCAGCGCCAGGTTGTAGTCGGGTGTCGGGTTGTGTTCGAAGTAATAGGGGATGGCGTCGCCGGTGGTTTCCTCGGTGGTGTCTACCAGCAGTTTGAAATTCCTCGCCAGTGGCAATTTCTCTTCCTTGATGATCTTCATGGCGTAGAGCGCCACCACGATACCGTTCTTGTCATCCTCGGTGCCCCGGCCGTACATGCGGTCGCCGACCTGGGTGACCTTGAACGGATCGAGCCGGGTGCCATCTTTCAGGACCCAGTTTTCCGGAGTCACGGGGACTACGTCGGCATGCGCGTGAATGCCCACGACTTCATCGCCATCGCCTTCGAGGGAGATTTCATAGACGCGGTTGTCGATGTTGCGAAAGTTCAGGTTGAAAGCCTGGGCAAGGCCCTTGAGCTTGTCGGCGATCTTGATGAATTCGGGATTCTCGTGCTGGGCAACGCCCTCCACGCGGAAGGTCGGGATTGCTACCAGTTCGCGCAGAGTCTCGGTGGCAGCGTTGCCGTACTTCACCCGCGCGTAGATGCCAAGCAGGCGATGGATCTCGTTCTGTTGTTCAGGAGCAAKGGGCTTGTTGTCCTGGAAAGCATTGATTGCCGGGCCGAAGTAGGCGGTTTGGGCGAGGTCGCTCTTGGCCAGGCTACCCAGGAACTGCCTGAAATCCGTAACTGATGTATCGCTGAAGGTCTTGAGGATGGTCGCGCTCTGGAGCGGTGTGATGTTGGCATGAGCTGACGTGGTGAACGCCAAAAGGCTGGCCAGTATCAAGGTTGTCGCGGCCAGTTGCTTGAGTGAGAAGTCCATTGCTGGGAGCATTCCTTTGCAGGTGGTTTGTCAGAAATTTCTGATCGATGAGACAGAAACATTTCCAAACTAACACCATGAGGAAGTGGTACGGGAGTCCCTGAAGTGAGATCTGTCGCACAGAAATGCAAAAGCGACGCAGAAACGAAAAAGCCCGGGGAAGGTTTCCAGGGCTTTCGGAGTCGTCGAGCTCTCATCCCGAGGTTTCTTCGGTGGAGCGGCTGACTCACGCGATGAGGGTGCGCACTAACGAGGCTGCGTTGCGGTCCGTMGTCAGGTTTCGGGTATCTGTGCGGGTTTTCGGAATCTGGCGGTCTGAAGTAGTGTCTGAAATATAAAGAGCTGACTGCGTATATTAACTTCTTATCGCTTTTTGATAGAGAACATAGTGGCTGTTATATCCTTTGTGGGGGTTTTGTAACTGAAATGTCACGGGCGACGCTCGAATAGTTCACTCGTCTTAGTGTGAGCTACATAAGAAAAACTCATTGACACCCTAAAAGTTGCACGCGTACTATTTGGGCGTAGTTAACGTTGACTACAGGAGAATAATAGGGTCAGGGAATGACTAACTCGCCATAGTGACACACGCAGTGTGTACATCCTACGTCCCGCGACTCTATACCCTGCTTTTCTGCAGGCTATATTCTGCTTATCTTGTTATTTGATTGTTTTGTATCCCGAGTCAGGTATTAGGTTTGTTCGGTTTCGCAAAAGACAGCGCTATCTATAGATATGAATGCACTTCACGTGGTCGGCTGGACACTGGTCATGTGTGAGCGTGCCTTTACGTTGTTGGCGTGGCGCTTCCGGCATGGCCGATCAGGCCGCCTTGGAACCTTGATGCAGTCGTCTATATATTCATAAGGAGCTGAATATGTTTGTCCGTAGTATCTCTGATGTTGAAAAAACCGATTTTTTTGTCGAGTGGGGGGCTGGCACCAGCCACCGTTTGCTAACGGAGATGGATGGCATCGGCTTTACTATCTGCCACACAGTGGTGCGAGCTGGTACGGAGTCCTTTCTTCATTATCGCAATCATCTTGAGGCCTGCTATTGCATTGCCGGTGAAGGGGAGATTGAGGATATGGATGGCATGGTTCATCCGATTCGCCCGGGCGATATGTATGTATTGGACAAACATGATCGTCACTATCTGCGGGGTGGCAAGTTTACGGACCTCATCCTGGTCAGTGTTTTCAATCCTCCGCTTGTGGGGACCGAACGTCACTCGATAAATAATCAGAGCGCCTCCTCTTATTGAGCAGCGAACTTCCAGTTCGGTACTTCGCCACTTTGAAACCTCACCTGGTACTTCCCCGGATGACGCGTTTTGGTTGTTGCGCGCAGGTAAAGTTTATTCGAATCAATGACAAAGTTATCAACGCTGGAGCAGACCCGACTTCGACGTTTTACGCGCCGATAAGGGTGGGCGTACAGGTCCGTTGTGTGGCAGGTCTTCATTTGCGGAATTGATGATATGAAGTTGTTTAGACCGTTGCGTCAGCGGCCTGTGGCGTTGCTGTGGGGAGGGCTGGCGCTATCTTCGATCGGCGACGAATTGTTCGCGATCGCCGTCGCCTGGATGGCGGTGCAGATCGCCGGCACCGATGCGAGTTGGCTTAGTGCGTTGCGCGGCGGCGCCGCGCTGGCGGGTGCGTTGCTGGGAGGGATCTGGGCCGAACGCTGGGACCATCGGCGCACGATGATCGGTGCCGACCTCGCACGGGCCGGGCTCGCGCTGATTCCGATGTTGGCCTGGGTGCTGGGTATCATGAGCCTGTGGATGCTGGCGGTGCCAGTCATGCTCATGATGATCGTCAACTCTTTGTTCGAACCGGCCTTGCGCGCCAGCTTGCCACGCATTGTCGCGGCGCCGGACCAGTTGCAGGCCGTCAACGCGCTGTTCGACGCGATCATCCGGGTCGCTCGGGTGATCGGACCGATGCTGGCCGCGGCCATTACGCTGCTGATTCCGCTTGAACATCTGTTTACCCTCAATAGCCTGACGTTCCTGATCTCGGCCTGGGCGGTGATGAAACTGAGCAAGGCATTGCCTCGTCAACCGGTCAAGGTGACGAGTCGGCGTGCCGCCTTCACTGCCGGTTGGCGCAGCCTTGTCCGTCGCCGGCAGATGCAGGCGGTGTATGTGTGTGCCGGGTTGGGCAACGTCGCCTGGAGTCTGGGCATTTCCATCGGCATGGCGCTGGCTGTGGTCAAGTACGACATCCAGGGTTTCGGTGTACAGGGCTTTGCCGCCTACGGCCTGATCATGGGCGCCTATGGCTGTGGCAACCTGATCTCTATTTTTGTCGTCGGTAACCTGCATATCCGCCGCCTGTATGGGGGCTTTACCTTCGGCTCCGTGGTCAACGGCCTGGGCATTGCGACCATCGGTGCGGCGGTGATGTATCTACCAGCGGAGTACGTCCTGGCCGGGATGATGTTCGGCGCCGGCCTGGCCGCGCTCGGCGGGCCGCTGATCGACATTTCATTCATCTTGCTGATTCAAACCACATTCAAGCAAAGCGAGATCGCCGGGCTGGCAAGGTTGCGCTTTGCCGCGCTGGGTGCCTCCATCCTCATTGCCGGGGCCTGCGGTGCGGCACTTTATGCGCGGTTCGAAACCGGCATGGTCATCGTCGGTAGCGGGATTTTTGAAGTCATCGTCGGTGCGATTGTATTGCTCGTTCCCAAGGACAATGAAGCGGCCAACGCGAACACGGGCGAAGAGCCTCTGGTGGATGGCAACGAGGTAGCCCAATGAGACCTTTTCATCACTATGTGAAAGACCACGCCGAGCATACGCCAGAGAAGATCGCACTGGCTGTCGCAGGGCAGCAGCTCACTTACGCTGAGCTGGATGAGCTGGCTGGCGCGGTGGCTCAACAGTTGCTGGCAACGGGGATGACGGCGGGGGACCGGGTCGCACTGCATGCGCCTACTTCCCTCGAAACGATTGCCTGCGCGCTCGGCGTGATGAAGGCCGGGTTCGTGCTGGTCCTGATGCATTACGGTATTGCCGCCGAAAAACTCATCCATCAGCTCAACGATATCAAGGCAAAGACCCTGATCGTACCGGCTGGTGCAAGCCTCGACGAACTGACCGGGAAGGTCGATCTACAGTTCGTCCTGCACATGGGCGAGCGATTCAGCCCGGGCCAGTGGCGCACCACTGGATTCGATGGCTTGAACGAGGTGTTTCCTGTGTGCGACGGGGCGCTGAACGGTGCCGAGGTTTGCGTGATTTTCCACACGAGCGGCTCGACGAAGGACGCCAAGGGCGTCGCGGTCAGCAACCGCAACATGCTGGCGGCCTACGACGCGGTGTCTAGCTATCTGGGCAACTTCGAGGATGCGGTCGTACTGAATTTCTCACCCCTGCATTTCGATTATGGCTTCTACAACATCATGATGCCGTTGCTCGGAGGCGGTCGCTCGGTGACCGAGAATGCGCTGCCCGAACGGCCCGAGCAGATGCTTGAGCTGATTCGGCAACATGGCATCACCGCGATGCATATCCTGCCGCCCGCCGTTCACTTTCTGTTGCAGGCCGAACCGGACGCGTTTCAAGTCGAAGTATTCAAATCCCTGAAGTACATCGCCAGCAGCGGGCAAGCGCTGCCGCCCAAGCATATACGTCAATTACGAGCGTCCCTTCCAGGTGTTGCTGTTTATTCCATGTATGGCCTGACCGAGTGCAAGCGGGTCGCGTATCTGCCGCCGGAGCAGCTCGATCAACGTCCCGGGTCAGTTGGCAAGCCGATTCCCGGGGTCAAGGTTTTCCTCGTTGACGAAGACCTGCAACGTATCACCCAGCCAGATCGGGTGGGTGAACTGGTCGTCGCTGGCGATCTGGTAATGCTCGGCTACTGGAACAAACCGGAGCTGACCCGGCGTGTGCTCAGAAACGATCTGTTCGGCGAGGCGCGGGTCTATTTCACCGGCGACCTGTTCAGGATGGACAGCGAGCAGTACCTGTATTTCGTCGGCCGCAAGGACAACGTTTTCACCCGGCGCACGTTTCAGGTCAACCCCAGGGAAATCGAGCAGGTCATCCTCTCGCACGAGGCCGTCAGCGAGGTCGTCGTGATCCCTCTGCCGGATGAAGTTGCCGGGCATGTTCCCAAGGCCTGTGTGGTCCTGAAAAAAGGCTGTGAGTTGTCGGTTGACGCGCTTGTCCAGTACTGCGCCACGCAGTTGGATTGGTACATGGTGCCCGGCGTTGTCAGTTTTCATGAGGCGTTGCCACGCAACCTCAACGGTAAAACGACGGCGCATCTCTTGGCAGCCGGCGCTGTGGCCATTTAATAAACATTCAATGCGTAAACGGAATTACGGAAATGATCACCGATTCGAATCCTGCCTTTGTCGATTCTGCGATGAACAAGCTGGCCGACTATTTTGACGACTTGGCCAGAGGCAAGGTCCAGGTGCCCAGGCAGCCTGTGACAACGAGAATACGCGAGCAGATTCAGGACCAGGAGGTGCTGGCCTACCATGATCTGCTGGTGGCGCAGACCGGTCCGCTTTTTTCGCATTTTCTGGCCAGCGTGCCGGGTATTCTGGAAGAGCTTTCCCATGTCGGCGTGGCGCTTGCCCGCTATACCCTCGAGCGGCGCAAACAGGACGATCGAGTTTTCACTTTGTGGGAGATTGATGCGTTTGATGGGAGTAGCGGCAGGTCGTTGGCTAAATACGCCAAGGGCGCAATACGGACGCTGACCAACTCACCGAACAAGGCGAACCAGATCCATTTCGACGCTCATGCCGACAAGGAACTTTGCACGTTCCACTCTGGGTCGTTTCTTCAGGTGAACCGCGAGATCGTAGCGCAAGCGTTGGATTCGCAGGTGCCGTTTCGTGGGGTTGACTATCTCTATGAGATGGCGGCTTTCCAGTTCTATGGCAGAAACAGGGACGAGCATCTGAAAGGTGTTTCGAGTTTCCTGCGTGAGGATGGCCTCGCATTCTTCCTGGAGAAATTCAATCAGCCCGAGGTCGACGAGTACTACCGGCGGGAACGGGTAAAGGACGAACAGCACAAGGCTCATTACTTTTGCGAGGAGGAAATAGCCTGGAAAAGGAATGCCATGTTGTCGCAGATGGAGAATGGCCAGATTCATTTTTCCGATTTCGTCGAAGCAGCGACCCGTTATTTTGCGCATGTCTATCTCATCTGGAACGGCACCAACTTCTATGAGTTTGTTGCCTCCAACGACGAGAACAGCATCACCCGGTTTATCGAACTGCTTGGCCAGCCCTTTATCCCCCATGGTTTCTGCTTCGAACATCCGGTTGTCAGGAAGCTCTCACAGCCTGCGGCTGATCGTTAGGAGGCGGTTTTGATGGATTGGATGACAGAGTTGC
This sequence comes from Pseudomonas sp. 05T35, assembly GCF_056396605.1. Classification (NCBI taxonomy): domain Bacteria; kingdom Pseudomonadati; phylum Pseudomonadota; class Gammaproteobacteria; order Pseudomonadales; family Pseudomonadaceae; genus Pseudomonas; species Pseudomonas sp. 05T35. The sequence goes on along the minus strand of NZ_JBFTLU010000045.1, from coordinate 9,081 downwards.
CATTGGGACATCATGAAACCTGCGATCGAGCCAGGGCACTCCTCGGGCGATGGCGGACTCTTGCCGCTGAAACTGAGCGGGCCCGCTGTATTTCGCGGCAGACTGTAGACGACTTGCTTGCCGGAGAGCTTATGCAGTTGTTCGTGCCAAGACGTTATGGCGGACTGCAACGCAATTGGCCAACCCTGGTTGAAACCTCTCGAATTGCCGCGCGGGTTTGTCCGTCGACCGGTTGGATGATTGGCCTTGTGGGCAGCCATGCGGCGATTGTCGGGCGGCTTCCTTACTCATGCCAGGAGAAGGTCTTTGCCGATGGGCCGGGGCAAATCATTGCCACTGCCTCTGTGTCCAGGGATCTCTCGATCCTGAAAGTTGACGGTGGCTTTCGCGTTAGCGGAACCTGGCGTTTCAGCTCGGGGATCGATCATGCCAGCTGGGTTATCGTATCCGCGCGCCGGGATAATCCTGCGGATGTATCGCCTGGTCATCCGTTGTTAATCACTCTCAGGGCTGAGCAGGTTCAGATCGAAGATGCCTGGCACGTCGCTGGCATGTGCGGTACCGGATCGAAGGATCTACGACTGGACGATGTATTTGTGCCAGACGATTGGGTGGTCTCGCAATCGGAGTGTTTCGGCCCCGCCCCGGTAGGCGCCCGGCACAATCCGGATGGCTACCTGTTTGATGTGGAGTTCATTCCGTATCTGGGCAGTCTGCACATCGGCCCTGTGCTTGGTTGCGCGGAGGGTGCGTACGACGACTGCATTGCAGCACTGCGCAAGCATGAATCAACGAAGGAGGGCGGGGCATTAAAGGCTCGGCCAATCTTGCTGGAACGACTCGCGGAAAGTGCTGCGCAATTGAGCTGCGCCAGGCACCTTTACCAAGCCATTACCTTTTTACTCCATAGTGCAGGTGTTGCAGGCAGGTCACTGTCGCTGCAAGAGCTGGTCACCCTCAAGCGAGATCGTGCCTATCTGATTCGGTTGTGCGTGCAGGCTGTTCAACGGCTGGTGTGGCAAATGGGAACTGCGGCGATTTTTGATGCGAGTCCGGTGCAACGACACTGGCGCGACATTCAGGTGATGGCGTCCCATATGGATGTGAATTGGGACACCGCCATGCTCGCTTATGGGGATTTTGTGCTGGATCAGCGCCAAGCTGATCCAGCTATGAATGGTTATCGCACTTAGCCAGGGGGGACACCGTCGAGGGAGATTTCATAGTCGATCACGTCTTTGCCGATCATGCCCACTCCTGTTTTTGGAGTAAAAGAAACTCCTTTGATTTCAACAGGTCAGACGCTAGCTGCGAGTCTGGTTATTATGTTGTCCGTATTGGAAAAAGGGGCATTGGCCTCTTTTTTCGTGCCGACGATTTCAGGGCTTTGCCGCCAGTATCCTCCCTCAATCCAACTTAAAGATTCCAAGCATGAACCTACGCAAAATGGCAGTGGGGCTGTCGGCCCTTGTTTTGTTCTCGAGCGGTGCGGCAGAAGCTCGCAACCTGCTGGACTTCCTTAAACCGCCCAGCCAGCACGAGGAACAAGGGCACCGTTCAGGCTCAATCAGCCAGAGCGCGGCGATCGACCTGTATTCAAGCAAGCAGCAACAGGCATCGTTTGATGGGTGCGCAGACCTGTTTCCGGCAGCCAGGCCGATCAGCATGACCAGCGTGCCTGCAACGATGAAACCCTTGGCCCTGTGTTCCGACAACTTTGCGGTGCTGTATTCGCAAACCAGCAAGACGCCATTGGTTGTGGTTGAGCGTCTGAATTCAGCCCAGTTGGCGGATGCCAAAGGAGAGGAGCGAACCAATCAGTTCTATCCGGACCCACGCATTCCCAAGGACGGGCGGGCAGAGTTGAGCGATTACCGTGGCCAGCATCCGGCCGTGGATCGTGGTCATCAGTCCCCGGCCGCCGATGCCCCGAATCCGCATGCAATGGCCCAGACCTTTGCACTGTCGAACATGGTGCCGCAAGACCCGACCAATAACCGGAAGATCTGGAGCAAGGTCGAGTCTGATGTCAGAAAGTTCGCGAAGCGCGCCGATGGCAATGTCTTTGTCTTCACCGGCCCGCTCTTTGATGCAGGTCATGCCACCATTGGCGACAACAAGGTCTGGGTGCCAAACCGCCTGTTCAAACTGGTGTACGACGCTTCGTCCAAACGTGCCTGGGCTTATGTGCTACCTAACGCGGAAACCCGCATTGAGAAGCCGGTGGACTATGAGACTTTTGTGAAGATCACCGGACTCAACCTGCTGGGAAATCTGCCGGTCTCGGGTTCGGTGGGTCGCTCTTGATCTTCAAGGGACCACTTTGCTGAATGCCATGCCGTTGACCAACGCTGACTGTTCAGCTGAGGTCACGGCTTGCGAGCCAGACAAAACACGCTCAGACCGGCCAGACGGTTTACCTTCATGAACGGAAGTTCGAGGGTGCACAGCGTCTTCAGCAGGGTATTGACCAGCGGATGATGGCGCTTGAGTTGCGAGCGTGGCGCCGACGGTTGTGCGCCTGTTGGCAACAACCGCAGGGTTGCCGCAATCGGGAACACCAGGCCGAAGTAATAGACCCCTTGTATCACCGTCAAGCCGGCGTCCCTGGCCACTGTTTCCAGTTGCGGCAAGGTGTAGCGACGCTTGTGCTCGAGAAACTCATCGTGCCCGCTCCAGAGAAACCGGAACGCCGGCACCGTCATCAGGAAACGGCTGCCGGACGGGACTTTATCGACATAGGCCTTGAGCAATCCGACGTCATCATCGACATGCTCCAGCACGTCCATCAACAGCACCAGATCGGTGTCCACTGAATCAATTGAACGACGGTAGTGCAGCGGTTTACCGGCGGTTGTGGTGTCCGAGTCCGTCTCATAGCTGATATCCACGCACCAGGCCTCGGTCGCGGTTGTCCGGGTCAACAGGTGATGGGTGAAAAAGCCGGAACCGGCGCCAATGTCGAGAATCCTTTTGACGGGGGTATCGCCCAGCAGTCGAGTCATCGCCGCGGCTTTTGAACAGTAATACCAATGCTGGCCGATGCTTGATCCGAGAATGTCGATTTCCTTGAGATCCATGGTTCAGTCCTTGATGGTGTAGACCCGGCGCACCAGAAAAACCGCTCGGCGCTTTGTATCGATGCAGGTTCTGCGCGGATATTCACCCAACACTCCGATGCCGATCAGTTGCGGACCACCGGCAAAGGTGACGGCGACCATCAGCGAAGCGTAGCTCAAGGCGGYAAACATCTTCCCATGGGTGTAGGGCGGGATGCGATGGCAGTGAGCTCGAGCGAGGCGTCTGCGTCAGGCTTGAGAGTCCGGGATTGTCTTGCTGCAGGTCGACGAAATAACTCGTTCGGGCTCTTGCAGACGGGAAAATCCCTGCTTAACTCTGAACCTCCGGTCAGTCAGTGACTTATCAGTCACAAAGACCGTCCGGGAAGTCGCTCACGCTGTGCGCTTGGTTAAATTTGTTCAGGGAAGAAAATGACATGATGCCGAAAACTGCCATCGTCGAGATTTGCAAGAAGTACAAGGTTTATACACTATCTCAACGCCGCCGCTGACAAAACCATCATTCTGGTCAACGGCTCGCTGGCAACTACCGCATCCTTTGCTCAAACGGTGCGTTACCTGCAGCCGCGATTCAATGTGGTGCTGTACGACCAGCCTTACGCCGGTCAGTCGAGAGAGCACAACCTCCATGGCCAACCGATCCGAAAGGAAGACGAGGCGCAGATCCTGCTGGAATTGATCGAGCACTTTTCCGTGCACCATGTGCTGTCCTTTTCCTGGGGCGGCGCGGCGACCTTGCTGGCGCTGGCCCAGCGACCGCGTCGAATCGAGAAGGCGGTGATCAATTCATTTGCAGCGCGGATCAATACGCCGATGCGCGATTACCTGGAGAGCGGCCTGAATTTTCTCCAGGCCTGTGATCGGCCCAATGTCGGGCACTTGATCAACAGCACCATCGGCAAGCACCTGCCATCGTTGTTCAAGCGTTTCAATCACCGGCATGTCAGCAGCCTGGCCGAACACGAATACCGGCAGATGCATTTCCACGTCAACGAGATCCTGACCCAGGACATCCACTGCTACTCCGTCTGTGCCGACGCGATCGAAGTCCCGATGTTGTTCGTCAACGGCGAATGGGATGAATACACCTCGGTGGAGGACGCCAGGCTTTTTGCCGCTCATGCCCGTCAGTCCCGGTTCCATACCATCAAGAACGCCGGGCACTTCCTCGATATGGAACACCCGGCGGCCTGGCATGACACACGGCAGGCCTTGCTCGGTTTTCTGCAGCCGGCTTGCGACACACCGAGCCAAGTCCGTCATCACGCTTACAGTAGAGAAGCATCACTGATGTGATGCTACGCCAGGATAATGTGTTTCAGCTTGGCGTTCAGTGCAGCGAACGCTGCTTCGGCGCTCGCCTTGTGGTTGGTGATGAGCACATCGATGCGCTCTGGCGGACAAAAGGCTACGCGGCTCTCCACGCCGATCTTGCTGTAGTCGGCGAGGATGACCACGCGTTCGGCATACTCGGCCATGGCGCGGGCCACTTCGGCCTCACGGTGGTCGTAGTTGCTGGCACCGCGCTGGGCGTCGATGCCGACGGGCGACAACAGCGCGAGGTCGGCCCGATAACGGCCAATCTCAGCCACCGTGGTGCCGCCAACCGTAGCGGGAGCACGGTCGTCGAGCGAACCGCCGAGCACAATCACCTCGTTGTGCTGGCCGCCCGAGGCGGCGGGGTTACGCAATTGCAGCGCCACGTTGAACGAGTTGGTGATCACGGTCAGCCCGCCCAGCTTGGCCAGCTCTTCGGCAAGGATGACAGTGGTGGTGCCCGCGTCGATAAACACGGTCTGCCCGCGCGACAGCAGGCCGACCGCTGCACGCGCGAGGTCACGCTTGAATTTGACGTTGCTGTGCGCCCGCTCGGCGATGGGTGCTTCGTCTTCGACGCGAATGGCGCCGCCGTGTATCCGCTTCAACTCCCCGAGGTCTTCCAGAGCGACCAGATCGCGCCGCACGGTCTCGCGTGAAACATTCAGCTCCGTGACGATGCGGTCGGTGGTGACGCGCTGCAAGGTCGATAGCAGTGCGCGGATTCGCTGGTAACGCTCTTCTTGCCACATGCCGGGTGTCCCTGCTGTTTGAGTTGCTGTCCGAGCACGCATTGTGGAGGGGCGTCGGTCACTGTCAAGTTCGCTCCGGCCCCCATCAGCATGGGGCAGACGCGGTCTGCGAATCATCAAAATGTAATATTGTGGCAATATTGTATTTTTGTGTATTTGAAGTTAGCCTCATCGCGGGACGGTTTTTCTCCCCTCGTCCCTATATTCGAAACACGCTTTCGCCATCGCCTCGGTCGTAACCTATCGTCTAGAAGTAGGAGCTATACCATGCAGCGTCGCCAGTTTCTGAACACCCTCGCTACTGTTTCCGTCGTAACCCCGCTGTTGTTGTCCTCCCGTATAACGCAAGCCGCCACGCCCGCGGCCACACCGAGCGCGCTGGATCCGGCGCGCTGGTCGCCACTGAACAGCCAGCGCCTGCAGGCGGTGATTGACCAGCACGGCGTCAAAAGCGCGTCCTACCGTCCTGACCAGCGCCCGTACGCGGTGTTCGACTGGGACAACACCTGCATCATGAATGACTGTGAAGAAGCGCTGCTGGTCTACCAGATCAATCATTTGCAATACAAGCTGACGCCCGACGAGTTCGCCGCCGTGCTGCGCCAGGACGTGCCGAACGGCGCGTTCATGAAGGACTACACCACAGTGGACGGCAAGCCGGTCACCATGGAAGACATCTCCAGCGATGTGGAAGCTGATTACCGCTGGTTGCACGCCAACTACAAAGGGCTTGCCGGCGACAAAAGCCTGGAAGAGATCCAGGCCAGCGAGCAGTACAAGGATTTTCTCGCCAAGCTCTACTTCATGTATGACGCGATCTGCGACAGCTACCCGGTGGAAATCGGCTACAAGTGGATTCTGTACTTCTACAAGAACATGACCACGGCCGAATTGCAGGCGATGGCCGAGGCCTCCAACAACTACGCCATGGGCGATGCGCTGCGCAAGGTCAAGTACGAGAGTTCACGCACGTTGCCGGGCAAGGCAGGGGTGGTGGCGGACACGCACTTCCATGGCATTCGCATCCATGAGGAAATCCGTAGCCTGATGCACACGTTGCGCGCCAATGGTATCGACGTCTACGTCAGCACCGCCTCGATCGACGACGTGGTGCGGGTGTTCGCCGGCCATCCCAACTACGGCTACGGCGTACCGCCCGAGAACGTGATCGGCCTGCGCATGGCGATGGAAAACGGCAAGTACACCAGTCGCTATCAACCGGACTGGCACTTCAATTACGGGCCGGGCAAGACTGTTGGCATCAAGAACGTGCTGGTGAAACAGAAGGGCTATGGCCCGGTGCTGGTGGCCGGTGACAGCGACGGTGATGCGTGGATGCTGCGCGACTTCAACGACACGGCGGTGGGCGTGATCGTCAATCGTATGAAGAAAGGCGAGATTGGTGCCGACAGCCAGCAGGCTGCCACCCAGTTGGGTAAGCCGGACGCCCGTTTCATCCTGCAAGGACGCGACGAGCACACCGGTCTGATGATACCGGACGAAAAATCGCTCAAGTACGGTAAAGACGAACGTAAGCTGCTGGCCTGATGGTGCTGGCTCGCGGGTGGTCGACGGCCATCCGCGAGCTGCAGTGCACGACTCTGATCAGCTTGGCCAGAGACAGGAACTAAACCCTCCAATACCGTCTACAGTGCAGGGGATAATCCCTTTCTGAGAGAACGGACATGTTCAGATCGCGCTCGTTGATAGCAGCTGTTACCTGCCTCGCCCTTGTGGCAGGTTCTGCGACAGTTTTTGCCGACCCGGGTAATGGTGGTCAGGGCCATGGAAACCAGGGAGGTCATGGCAAGGGCAAAAAGCCGTACGAAGACGGAAACTGGGACCAAGGCCCGAGAATCGACCGTGGCAGTGTGCTTGGCGTCATCGGTGGTTACCGCGACTACTGGAGACCAGATCCGACATTGCCACCCGGCATCCAGAAAAAACTCGCTCGTGGAAAACCCCTGCCTCCCGGAATTGCCAAGAAACTGGATGGTCGGCTGGTCGGTCGATTGCCTCACTACGAGGGTTATGAATGGCAGCAGGCCGGGACTGATCTGATTCTTGTCGCTATTACTACCGGGATCATTTATGAGGTTCTAAACGGCGCTCTCGATCAGTAGGTGGGGCGCCGTTGAGTCAATGTTCGCATCGTCCCGTTTGTGCGGCTGGCTAACAAGAAGGAATCGGCTGCCAGCGCAGCCGATTCCATCAATGCAGGGGCATGGATCCGTTCGTCGTTTGTTCTGAACTACAAGCAAGCGCTTTTGTCAGACAATTTGTAAAAAACGAACCACTATGGAATCTATCATGCCTTTGAAAAACAAGAAGCTAGCCGCAGTTATGTCGTGCGTATTGATGCTTGCTGCCGCGCCTATACTCCCCGCCGGGTTGTCTGTAATGGGTACGGCCTATGCCAAAGAAGGTGGTGGTCACGGCGGCGGTAATGGCGGCGGTAATGGTGGTGGAAATGGTGGCGGCGGCGGAAATGGCGGCAGCGGCGGCGGTGGTGCTCATGCGGGTGAAGGTCACTCTGCGGGCGCCAAGAGCAATGGTCGCGCTGAAGGCCAGGAAACCGATCACGACGGCCGGGCTGTTCGAGACCGTGGATTGAGCGGTAAACACCTTGGACGTGATCGCGATGACCACGTTGGACGTGACCGTGATGACCACCTTGGACGTGATCGCGATAGCCATCGTGGTCATGGGGCAGTGACTTCGGGTGTTGCGCACTCGAAAGCAACGCGAGGGGTGACGAAAGCGACGGCTATCTCGGCGACAACGCCCGGTGATCACAATGCAAAAGGTTTGAGTAAGGCAGTGACTTCGACCACTGACAAAATCCGATAAGCACAACGCATTCAAAAAGCCGGGAAGCCATTGGTTGCCCGGCTTGATGAGAAGGTCAGTATGACCGAGAAGCCCTGCAGGTTTGCGCTTGCAGGGCTTTTCTCGTTTTCGGCCGGGGATCGGCTACAGTTGAGAAGTCRTCGATAGGGAGATCTCATATGAAGTGCTTAATTTGTCAGGCTGCCGCCAAGACTGTTCACGCGCTGGGAGACTGCTCAGAGGTCAAATGCACAGCCGGTTGTGGACACTTCAAAGTCTCGGCCAATCTTGTTGCGAAAATGACGTTGACGCACGAATCATTTGACCTTGAACGTACAAGGCGATGGCTTGAGATGGCCCGCAATGATGATCCAGTGCCCTTGATATCGACCTACGATTACAACGTTTCCCTATTGCATTGCGATGCCGAAGGGAAGATGGCCAGTCGGCCAAATCGTTCCAGGGAATCGGTAACGTCGGATTAGATGGAGGTTTTTGCTTCGAGGTGACGAAGCGGCCAGCGACTGCCTGGCTGCTTTTTTACTGCCGTCTGCCATCCTTGCTAATTTGATATGACGGTCCTGTTTCTCCCGCTGGACTTGGCGATGTATAGCGCTTTGTCGGCGATATCCACCAAGCTCTCTACCGTGTCGACCTCCAGCTCGGAGAGTGAACTAATGCCAATACTGATGGTGACGACCCCTAGCGGAGAGTCGCTGTGTTGGATTTGAGCGTGCTCCAAATCGAGTCGGATTTTTTCGGCCAGCAGGAAAGCCCCGACATAATCGGTGTTTGACAGTACAACGGCAAACTCTTCCCCGCCGTACCGGGCGGCGAGATCACCGGTTCGGTTTACATGCTTTCTAATGATTGCGCCCACGGCCTTCAGGCACTCATCACCCTGTACGTGGCCGTAGAGGTCGTTGTAGCTCTTGAAGAGGTCAACATCGATCATGATCAGTGCCGTGCCGTCCAGTTTCTTGCGTTTTTTCCTGGCAACTTCAGCTTCTATGAAGAAATCAAAATGGCGTCGGTTGGCCAGCCGTGTCAGTCCATCTTCAAGGGCCATCAAACCCAGAATCTTATTGGCTTCAATGTAGTCT
>NZ_JBFTLU010000044.1:0-20646 GCF_056396605.1 Pseudomonas sp. 05T35 | reverse complement strand
TGACCACTCAGATTCGTCATCTGGAAAGCCAGTACTCGGTTGAATTGTTCTATCGCGGTGGTCGTCGGCTGACGGTCAGCGAGGATGGCGCACGGTTGCTACCGATGGTCAAAACGCTGTTGCAGCAGGAAGCCGATATCGAGTTTTTCCTGCGCAACAGTGGCCAGGTTCAAGGCGTGCTGCGCATCGCCGCCACTGCGCCGTATTACATTCTCGATCTGGTGAAGACCTTCCGCGAGCGCCTGCCGCAAGTGGAAGTCTCGGTGGAAATCGGCAACTCCCAACAGGTGCTCGAGTCCCTTGAGGAATACCGGGTCGACATCGCCGCATCATCGCAATTGCTCGAAGACTCGCGATTGATCCGCCGCGTGCTGGGCAGCGATCCACTGGTGTTGGCGGTGCACCGTAACCATCCGCTGGCGGTGCATGATCATGTGCCGCTGAGTGCCTTGGTCGGACACACCCTGTTGATGCGTGAAAGCGGCTCGACCACCCGGCGTCTGACTGAAGCGTTGCTGGCAACCGCTGGGGTGAGTTTCGGCCCGTTGCTGGAGATCGGCAGCCGGGAGTCGATTCGTGAAGCGGTGCTGCGCAACATCGGCATCAGCATCATCGCCCGTCAGGAAGTGCCCCATGACCCGCAATTGCGGGTGCTGACGATCGAAAATGCGCCGCAGATCCCTGAATATCTGTACTGCCTCAAAGAGCGCAAAGGCGCACGCCTGCCGGCGGCGTTTCTTGGACTCGCGCAGGAAATGGCGCCGGCTTAAGACATGCGTCGAATGTACGGGCCTCATCGCGAGCAGGCTCGCTCCCACAGGTGATCGCRTTCCMATGTGGGAGCGAGCCTGCTCGCGATGGGGTCAGTCCATGCAACACATGACTTGAACCCAAATCCCCGAATACCACTATCGGCCGATTTTGCCTCGCTGCCACAGGACGGACGCATTACCCACCTAGGATGGCCTTCATCTGCTTGATGAGGTCCGTCCATGAACCACCCGAACGCAACTGCCCAGGTCTTCCCCGGTGCGCCGATGAAGGTACGTGGTATCGAGAAACGCTTCGGCGCGTTCACTGCGCTGGATAACGTTTCGCTGGATGTCGCCGCGGGTGAACTGGTGTGCCTGCTCGGGCCCTCCGGCTGCGGCAAAACCACGTTGCTACGCTGCATCGCCGGCCTTGAACGCCAGGATCGTGGCGAGTTGTACCTCGGTGATCGGAACGTTTCCCTGCTGGCACCACAGGCTCGGGACTACGGCATTCTGTTCCAGTCCTACGCGCTGTTCCCCAACCTCACCGTCGAAGCCAACATTGCCTACGGCCTGGCCGGCAGCGGCCGCGAGGAAGTGCGCAAGCGCGTCGTGCAAATGCTCGAACTGGTGGGCCTGATCGGCAGTGAAAAGAAGTACCCCGGCCAATTGTCCGGCGGTCAGCAACAACGCGTGGCACTGGCCCGAGCCCTGGCGCCGGCACCGTCGCTGTTGTTGCTGGACGAACCGATGTCGGCCCTCGATGCCCGGGTCCGCGAGCACCTGTGCACCGAGTTGCGCCAATTGCAGCGCAGCCTCGGTATTACCACCTTGATGGTCACCCACAACCAGGACGAGGCCATGTTGATGGCCGACCGCATCGCCGTGATGAACAACGGCAAGGTCGAGCAGTACGCCACGCCGCAGGAAATCTACAATCGTCCGGCCACGCCATTTGTTGCCGAGTTCGTCGGGCAGGGCAACTGGCTGCCGTTCCAGCGCAGCAGCGACAGTCACGCGCAGGTCGGCGGGATGAATGTGCGCCTGGCCGACAACTCCGGCAAAGCCGCATCGGGCCGACTGTTCTGTCGCCCGGAAGCGATCAGCATCAACCCGCCGGTGCACGAGGAAAACCTGTTCCCGGCCAAGGTCCGCGAGATCACCTTTCTCGGCAATCGCTGCCGGATGAGCTTCGAGTTGAACCAACTGCCGGGCCATGCGCTGCTCGCCGAACTGGCGCCTGAAGCCATGCCACGCCTCGGCGCGCAGGACATCATGGTCGCCTTGCCGCCGCGCAGTTTGCAGGTGTTTGCCTGATGAGCACGCCGATCGCCCTGCCGATACCGCACAAGCAGGTTCGACAGAGTTCCCGTGCCGAAATCGGTGACTGGGTGTTCGTGGTGGGTGGCAAAGTCTTGCTGCTGTGCCTGCTCAGCGTCGCGGTGTTGATGCCGTTGCTGGCGATCTTCTGGCGCGGCTTCAGCAACGACGCCGGGCAGGGCGGTGGTCTGGTTGCTGCCGGCGAACTGCTGACCAGCGACAACTTCCACTGGTTGCTGGGCAACAGCCTGAAGGTTTCCCTCAGCGTGGCGGCCATTGTCGTACCGCTGGCCTACCTGTTTGCCTACGCGCTGCAACGCACACTGATTCCCGGCAAGGCGATCTGGCGCGGCATATCGTTGTTGCCATTGATGGCACCGTCGATGCTGCCCGGTATTGCGCTCGTGTACCTGTTCGGCAATCAGGGCCTGTTGCGCGGGCTGCTGTCGGACAACATCTACGGCTTCTGGGGCATTGTCCTCGGCGAAGTGATTTACACCTTTCCCCACGCCCTGATGATTCTGCTCTCGGCATTGTCACTAGCCGATGCGCGCTTGTTCGACGCCGCGTCGAGCATGGGCGCCAGCCCCGCCAAGGCGTTTCGCAGCATTACCTGRCCGGCGACCCGGCAAGCGGTGTTCGCCGCGTTCTGCCTGGTGTTCACCCTGACCATCACCGATTTTGGTGTGCCGGTGGTGGTCGGTGGCGATTATCAAGTGCTGGCGCTGGAGGCCTACAAAGCCGTGGTTGGCCAGCAGCAATTCGGTCGCGGTGCGTTGATCGGCATGGTGTTGCTGCTGCCAGCGCTGTTCAGCTTCGGCGTCGACGCGTGGTTGCGTCGTCGGCATGGCGACTCCATGAGCGGGCGGGCGCAAGTCYTTCAACCGGCGCCGTCGCGGCTGCGGGACGGTTGCTACCTGACCATCGTGTTGCTGATCTGCGCCGCGCTGGTGCTGGTGTTCGGCATGGCGGTGTACTCGTCGCTGGTGAAGTTCTGGCCGTACAACCTGTCGCTGTCGCTCAATCACTATCAGTTCGGCGACACTGCCGGTGGCGGCTGGCTGGCTTACGGCAACAGCGTGAAAATGGCCTTGTGCACGGCGTTGATCGGCAGCGGGTTGATTTTTACCGGTGCCTATCTGATGGAGAAAACCCGTGGCCAGCGCGGCCTGAACCTTATGCTGCGCATGCTCAGTTTCGTGCCGATGGCGGTGCCGGGTTTGGTGCTGGGCCTGGGCTACGTGTTCTTCTTCAACCTCACCGGCAACCCGCTGCACGTGTTCTACGGGACCATGACCCTGCTGGTGGTCTGCACCATTGCGCACTATCTGACCACCGCGCAAATGACCGCCACCACCGCATTGCGCCAGCTCGACGCCGAGTTCGAAGCCGCCGCGCTGTCGCTCAAGGCGCCGCTGTACCGCCACTACCTGCGCGTCACCGTGCCGATCTGCCTGCCGGCGCTGCTGGACATCGTGCGCTACCTGTTCGTCTCGGCGATGACCACGGTGTCGGCAGCGATTTTCCTCTACAGCCCCGACACCATCCTCGCAGCGGTGGCGGTGTTGAACATGGACGACGCCGGCAACGTCGGCGGCGCAGCGGCCATGTCGACCCTGATTCTGTTCACCTCGGCGGGCGTTTCCCTGCTCCTGGCCTGGGCCTCGCGCGGCTTGCTGCGCCGCTCCCAGGCCTGGCGGCAAAGCGCGCCCGGTTGCTGATTTCCAATCCCGCAAACCTGAACTCAACTGCCGGTAAACAAAAGGAAAAAGACATGTTCAAGCCTATGGCCCTGGCCGCTGCTGTCCTCACCGCTTTCAGCCTGAACGCCTTCGCGGCGAAAACCGAGTTGACGGTCTACACCGCCCTCGAAGCCGAACAACTGAAGACCTACAAAGAAGCATTTGAAAAGGCCAACCCGGACGTCGAGATCAAGTGGGTGCGCGATTCCACCGGGATCATCACCGCCAAACTGCTGGCCGAAAAAGCCCGACCGCAGGCTGACGCGGTCTGGGGTCTGGCAGCGTCCAGCCTGGCGATTCTCGATCAGCAAGGCATGCTGCAAAGCTACGCGCCGAAGGACCTCGGCAAGATCGGCAGCAACTACCGCGACGCTGCCAACCCGCCAGCCTGGGTCGGCATGGACGTGTGGGCTGCAACCATTTGCTTCAACACCGTCGAAGCCGAGAAACAGGGCCTGAGCAAGCCGGTGAGCTGGCAGGACCTGACCAAGCCTGAATACAAGGGCAAGATCGTCATGCCGAACCCGGCGTCGTCCGGCACCGGTTTCCTCGACGTCAGCGCCTGGCTGCAAACCTTCGGCGAGAAGCAGGGTTGGCAGTACATGGACGCACTGCACCAGAACATCGGCCAGTACGTTCACTCCGGCTCCAAGCCGTGCAAGCTCGCGGCTGCCGGCGAATTCCCGATTGGTATCTCGTTTGAATACCCGGCCGTGCAGTTGAAGCGCCAGGGCGCGCCGCTGGACATCGTCCTGCCGAAGGAAGGCCTGGGCTGGGAAATCGAAGCCACCGCCGTAATCAAAGGCACGCCACATGAAGACGCGGCGAAGAAACTTGCGGACTTCTCCGCAAGCCCCGCGGCGATGGAACTGTACAAAGAAAACTTCGCAGTCCTCGCCCAGCCTGGCATCGCCAAGCCGCAGACCGAACTGCCGGCCGACTACGAGCAACGYCTGATCAAGAACGACTTCGCCTGGGCCTCGAAAAACCGCGACGAAATCCTCAGCGAGTGGCGCAAGCGCTATGACGGCAAATCCGAGAAGGTGGTCGCCAAGTAAGATCTTCATCGGCTGATAGGGCCTCATCGCGAGCAGGCTCGCTCCCACAGGGGAACGCGGTCAACTGTGGGAGCGAGCCTGCTCGCGATAGCGGTCTCGAACCCAGGACATATCTCCATGACTCACCACAGCGACATATTGATCGTCGGCGCCGGCATCCTCGGCCTGTCCCACGCCTATGCGGCGGCCAGGCGCGGGCTCAAGGTCAAGGTCTTCGAGCGCAGCGCCACGCCTTTGGGCGCCTCGGTACGCAACTTTGGCCAGGCGCTGGTCACCGGCCAGCCGCCGGGGCAGATGCTCGAACTGGCCAGGGCCAGCCGCGAAATCTGGGGCCAATGGGCGCAGTTCGCGGGCTTGCAGCTCAAGCGCAACGGTTCGTATCTGTTTGCTCGCACCGAAGCTGAAGAGCAACTGCTGGAAGCCTTCTGCGCCGGCCGCGCGATCGAACACGGTTATCGCGTCGAGCTGTTGCGCGGCGCCGCATTGGGCGATGTGTACGGCGGCCAGTTCCGTCATCACCGCGCGGCATTGCATGGTCTGGATGACCAGCAACTGTATTCGCGCGAAGCGATTCCAGTGTTGATCGACTACCTGCGTCGCGACCTCGGCGTGGAGTTTCACTTTTCCACCCTGGTGCGCGACATTGAACCCGGTCGTGTGCACAGCACCGCCGGCAGCTTTACGGGGGAGCAGATCATCGTCTGCTCCGGCCACGATTATCAGACCCTGCTGGCCGAGCCTATCGCTGCGCTCAAGCCGCAGATCTGCCGTCTGCAAATGCTCCGCGCGCGGCCGCAAATCAACCTCAATTTGCAACATGCGCTGCTCACCGGATTGAGTTGCGTGCATTACGGCGCCTTCGCCGATTTGCCGGAAGCTGCGCCAGTGCAGGCGCAGATTCTGCGTGAGGCGCCGCACTTGCACGAACACGGTATTCACCTGTTGATCAGCCCGACGCCGCACGGCGAACTGATCATCGGTGATTCTCACCATTACGGCAGCGACCCTTCACCGTTCAATGCTGAACAGGTCGATAACTGGCTGATCGAACTGGCCGAACAAACCCTGGGCTGCAAGGTGCAGGTGGTCGAGCGGTGGCAGGGCGTCTATGGCGCTCGCGGAGCACAGCCGTTTTCGTTCCTGCAGGCCGCACCGGGCGTGCATGCCGCGTTGATGCACACGGGCGTCGGCATGAGCGTCGGGCCGGCGATGGCTGAGCGCAACATCAGGACCTTGCTGGGAGAACATTGATGGGCCGCAATGAACAAGTGATTGCTGAAGTATTCGGCTGGTACGAGCGCTTCGGTGATAGCGACTACATCGGTGAGCCAGTGTCGCAGATCGAGCACATGTCCCAGGCCGCTGARCTGGCCATGGCCGAAAGCTTCGACGATGAAGTGGTGCTGGCCGCGTTCTTTCATGACATCGGACATCTGTGCGCCGAGAACGCCGAAAACATGGGCGGCTTTGGTGTGGTCAGCCATGAATGCCTCGGCGCCGATTACTTGCGCCGGTTGGGTTTTGGCGAGCGTCTGGCACGGCTGGTGGAGTACCACGTTCAGGCCAAGCGTTATCTGACGTTCAAAGAACCGGGGTACTACGAACGCTTGAGCGAGGCCAGTCGGCGCACGCTGGCATATCAGGGCGGGGTAATGACGGCTGAAGAGGTGCAGGCGTTTGAGCGCGATCCGTTGTGTGCGATCAGCCTGCGGATGCGCCGGTGGGACGAGCAGGCGAAAGAGATGCGGGTGCCGGTGATTGATCTGGAGGTATTGAAGGCAAAGGCTTTGAGAGTGTTGGCGTTCTGACCCTTGTTTGGATTTTGCGGAGGGAATGGTGGAAGTCAGCAAATCGAGACGTTTCCTACGAGATATCAGGACGAGGCTGGCTAGTCGCTTCGCCAGGGGCTGTCTAGCTTTGCTGACCCTTTCGCGTCAGAGGAACAACCATGCGTTACTTAAAAATTACCGCTCAGGATCGCAGCGGCAATCATCGTGCAGACACGGTCCTCCTGCATTTTTTTGAAGCAGTGAAAAATGGCGAAGACAAACTGATTCACAAGGCGTACGCACTGGATATCACTGCAGATGGCAAGGTTGATTTTCAGGTTGGCGACGTCAATAACGACGGTAAAGAGAACACCAAGGATGAACGGTTGCTCAAGAAGTTCGCAGATGCCTTTTTGCAACTGAACTGGTTCAATCCAGGCGAAACCTCAACGCGCTACCTGAAGATTTTTGTCGAGGACTTTGCTCAGGACGGCTCCCCCGATACGGTCCGTTTGCACTTTCATGAGGGTGAGGGCGAGCCGACAGATAACTCCATCGTCTATACCGCGTCGGCTTATGACACCAACAATGACGGGAAGCTGGATTGGCTCGTGCATTTTGATGTCGACAATGATGGCGATATCGATGCGGTGGATCAGAAACAGGTCACGTTGCTGAGTAACGAGTATTTGAAGTTCAAATGGAAATGATCGGTCGACTGGCAGCGTTTTCAACGTCGCCTTGAAGCATCATTGATGCGGCTCCGGCTTTGTCCGAAGCCGCATTTTTTATACCCCATCGATGTTTTCCCGCAAACAGACGTCAACTGAGGAAAATCCTTACGGACCGCAACGGCCTGATGCCGTAGAGACGGTCTGCTCGGCTGGTTAGTGTTCCAGGCTCTTTACTGTGCAAGGAATGCTCGTGTTCTATTTAAAAGCAACCGCCCAGGACCGTGGCAGGAAGGGCGAGGCAGATACTGTTCATTTCCGGTTCTATGAAGATGAACGCCTGATAAGGGAGGCGATTGTTACTGCTACGGACTCTGGGCGTCACCCGCTGGCGAAATTTGCCAGGACCTATTTGAAGCTTGGGTGGTTCAATGCCGGGGATGGTTCGGAGCGGTACTTGCAGATATTTGCGCAAAACCTCGTCGGCAATGGAACACCGGAAACTGTGCGGCTGCATTTTCATGACGGAAYGCTGCGCTCGACCGGGAGCAYGATTGCGTACAAGGCATCAGCGCTTGACCAGGATAATGACGGGAGTTTCGAATTGATCCTGAGCTCGGATGTGGACAATGACGGTCGTGCTGACCGGAACGACCGACGTCGAGTGAAGGCGCTGGCCATTGAGTTTCTGAAAATCAACGCAGGCTGACGGCACTGCGGGGCAATGATCAGTTGCTACAGTTGCTGAGCCAACACCTCTACCTGCTCCTGCCGTTCCGCCTGGCTCAACCTTGCATGAGGATTGAGAGCGGACCATTGCGGATGGGCGCGCGCCTTGGTCAGTGCCTCCGGCAGTTTGCCTTCGCGCCAGCTCTTGTCCTGCGGTGTGGCGACCTGGATGCTGTCCATCGCCGCGTGTCCGCGCAGGTTCATGGCCTGCACCAGTTGCCGCTGACGCAATGCCAGCAAACGCAGCACGCTGTCGTCAACGGTCAGCTCACGCTGGCCTTTGATTTTACCCAGCAAGCGGCTGCCATAGCCGCGCGCCGTTTGCAGGGCGCCACCGGCAATCGCCCCGGCCAGCGCTGCGGCACCGAGGGTCAGGCCGCCTACCAGCAGATCCACGCCGGCACCGGCCGCCGCGCCTGCGGCGATCCCGCTGCCGACGCGTACGCCCAGTTGCTTGAGGGTTTCGGGGTTGAACAAGTCATCGCCCCAGCGGCCATCCAGCAGCGGCAAGTCGCTGGTGGCAGCGTCCTGTGGGCGGAAGGCGTACAACTTGAGCAGCGCTTCGACGCAGCGTTGTTCACGTTGACGAACGGCTTTGCGCAGTTCGCCGATGGCCTGCTGTTCCTGTGCGGCATCGCTGACCACGCTGCGCCGACAAGCGGCGCAATCGATCAGCAATTCGGCAATCAAGCGTGCCGCACTTTGCTGGCGCGCCGCGCGTTGGACCTGTTGGTCGACGATCAATCGCTCAAGCTGACCGCGTGCGCTTTCCATCAACAGCGCGAGGCTTTCATAAAGCCGGCGCTCGCCATCTTCGGGCGGCGCCACGCTGTCGAAACGCACCAGCGCATGCAGCCCCAAACGGGCCAGGGCGTCGCGCCAATCCGGCTCGCGGTGGTTGGCGCTGCTGACGAAATTCAGCACCGGCAGTAGCGGTTTGCCGCAACTGGCCAGCACTTSSAGTTCRTCGCGGTACTTGGCCARCACYGGYTCSCGRGCGTCGATCACATAGAGGCCGGCGTCGGASGCSAGCARTTGYCGCAACACCTTGGCTTCCTGYTCGAAACGTTGACGCGCCTCGCTGCCGTCGAGGAAACGCGCCAGCCGCGCCGGGCCGTCGAGGCGTTCGCCGGGACGTTCCAACCGTTCCAGGTAATCAAGCAGGGCGATAGCGTCTTCCAGCCCCGGCGTGTCATAGAGCTCGAGCAAGGCCTCGCCGTCCACCGACAGCCGGGCGCCCTCGACATGCCGGGTGGTGCTCGGGCGATGGGAGACTTCGCCGAAACCGACGTCGCGGGTCAGGGTGCGCAGCAACGAGGTTTTGCCGACGTTGGTGTGGCCGACCACAGCGAGCTTCAGCGGCTTCTTTGCAGAATCAGTCATGACCCGACTCCAGCCAGTTCATCGGAGCACAGTCAGCGAACGGCAACGCCAACTGTTGCAGCGCGGTGTGCCAGTCGCCGAGGCGTTCGGCGTCGAGTGCCTGACCAGGCGGCGCTTGCAGCAGCCAGATCCGGGTCGCGCTGGCGCTGCGAGCGAGTTCGGCGATCAGCGCCAGGCTGCCGCGATCCGGTGAGCGCCGAGGGTCGCAGGCAATGGCCAAGCGTTCCGGCGGGAAACGGGTCAGCTGTTCCAGCAACTTTTGTCGGGATTCGCGGCTGTCGAGGATGCCTGCGTTTTTGACGTTCTTCGGCAGTTGCGGCGGCCATGGGCGCTGGTCGTCGAGTTCGATGGCCACCAGCAACGCGCCGTCGCTGTCCAGCGCATTGGTACCGCCTTCGACCTGATGCAGGCGCTCGGGCGCGAGATCGTTGACGCCGAGGCGTTCGCTGCTCGGCATCAGTTGTTCGCGCAACGGCGCGTAGCCGGGCAGGTTCAGGTCCAGATGCAACGCCGCACGGCCGGTAGTCCAGCGCCACAGGCAGAATAGCGCGAGCAGCAGGCGTGGAAATACGCCGTACACCAGCAACACGCCCACCAGCCATGCGGCCCAGGCTTGCCGGGCGCTTTCGATGTTCAACGCGGTGTCGCCGCTGGCGCGGATCATTTCCACGGTCGGCACGCTGAAGCCGAGCAGTGCCGGTAGCGCACCAAGGGCCTGGGTCATGACCACGAACGTGTCGCCGCTGAGAATCGTGGTTTCCCAGACGAAACCGTAGCGCCGGGTGGCCATCAGCGTCAGCAGAATCGCCAGGGCGCTGAGCATTGCCAGCAGCCACAAGCCGTTGACCAGCATGCCGAGCGCCCAGCGATTGAGTTTCTGCCGCTGCAGCAACAGCAGCAGGGCCGGCGCCAGTTGCGCGGCTTTGGCGTCGCGGGCGAGTTTTTCGCTGAGCCACAACCACAAGCGCCCGAGGGTGGCGCTGTAATCGCCAGCGAAAATCAGGCCCGATGCCCAGCTCAGCAGCAGAATCAGGTTCAACCCCAGCAGACTGCCGAGGGCCCAGAACACGTTGACTGGTGTCTGGCCGTCGTTCAATGCGGCAAATGCCAGCCCGGCACCGCTGACGATCGCCAATACGGCCAGAATGATCAGCGCCAATCGTGCCCCTTGCAGCCAATGGCGCAGCGCGCCGGTCAAGCCATCGCGTTCGGCCAGCCACAGGGCGCGGGCCTCGATGCGGGTCGGCAGGTCGCCGCCCGCGCTGCGGGCCAGACGGTTGGCTTCCTGATCTTCCAGCGGGCCTGCGTGTTCCTCGCGCAGGCGGACGGTTTCGGTCAGCCAAAGTGTTTGCAGTGTGGTCAGTTCAGTCACGCGGCATCCCGTCGCTCAAATGAACGCTGAGCATAACCGCTGTTRCGCTGGTCGGGGTACGTTGCGAGATAGTGAGCCTCTGGTATCCTCGCCCGCATGAAAAAAACACTTCCTCTCAGTTTGATCGCTGCCCTCGGTGAAAATCGCGTGATTGGCGTCGACAACAGCATGCCCTGGCACTTGCCGGGGGATTTCAAATACTTCAAGGCCACCACACTGGGCAAGCCGATCATCATGGGTCGCAAGACCTGGGATTCGCTCGGTCGCCCGCTGCCCGGCCGGCTGAACATCGTGGTCAGCCGTCAGACCGACCTGCAACTTGAAGGCGCGGAAGTCTATCCGTCGCTGGAAGCCGCAGTGATTCGGGCGCAGGAATGGGCGCTGGCGCAGGGCGTCGATGAGCTGATGCTGATTGGCGGCGCGCAGCTGTATGCGCAAGGCCTGGCACAGGCCGATCGGCTGTACCTGACCCGCGTGGCGCTGAGCCCCGAGGGCGATGCGTGGTTTCCGGAGTTTGATTCGAACCAGTGGAAACTGGTGTCGAATGTTCCGAATCCGGCGGAGGGCGATAAGCCGGCGTACAGCTTCGAGGTTTGGGAAAAAGCTTAAAAGCATCGCGAGCAGGCTCGCTCCCACAAGGGTTGTTGGTGTTCACACACTATGTGTTTCACCTTGCCCACTGTGGGAGCGAGCCTGCTCGCGATAGCGGTCTGTCAGACGCAGCTTAAGCCTGCGCCAACTCCTCATGCTCATCCGCATCCAGCAGCGCTTTGTCAGTCTGCTGCATGATCTGGCTGGTAATCGCACCGGCAGTCATCGAACCACTGACGTTCAATGCCGTGCGGCCCATGTCGATCAGCGGTTCAACCGAGATCAGCAGCGCCACCAGTGACACCGGCAAGCCCATGGCCGGCAGTACGATCAGCGCAGCGAAGGTTGCGCCGCCACCGACACCGGCAACCCCTGCCGAACTCAAGGTCACAATCGCTACCAAGGTCGCGATCCACAGCGGGTCCAGCGGGTTGATGCCCACGGTCGGCGCCACCATGACCGCCAACATCGCAGGGTAAAGACCGGCACAGCCGTTCTGGCCGATGGTCGCGCCGAACGAGGCGGCGAAGCTGGCGATCGATTGTGGAATGCCCAGGCGGCGGGTTTGCGCTTCGATACTCAGCGGAATGCTCGCGGCGCTGGAGCGGCTGGTGAAGGCGAAGGTCAGCACCGGCCAGACCTTGCGGAAGAAGCGCAGCGGGTTGATCCCGGCCAGCGACACCAGCAGGCCGTGAACCACGAACATCAGGCCCAGGCCGATGTACGACACCACCACGAAACTGCCGAGCTTGATGATGTCTTGCAGGTTGGAACCGGCGACCACTTTGGTCATCAGCGCCAATACGCCGTACGGGGTCAGTTTCATCACCAGACGCACCAGACGCATTACCCAGGCTTGCAGGGTGTCGATGGCGTTGAGCACTTTCTGACCTTTTTCGACGTCATCCTTGAGCAGTTGCAGCGCCGCGACCCCAAGGAATGCAGCGAAGATCACCACGCTGATGATCGAGGTCGGCTTGGCTCGGGCCAGATCGGCAAACGGGTTCTGCGGGATGAACGACAACAGCAACTGCGGGACATTCAGGTCGGCAACCTTACCCGCGTAGTCGGTCTGGATGGTTTGCAGGCGAGCCATTTCCTGGGTGCCGGCGACCAGGCCTTCAGCCGTCAGGCCGAACAGGTTGGTCAGGCCAATGCCGATCAGCGCCGCAATGGCGGTGGTGAACAGCAGGGTGCCGATGGTCAGGAAGCTGATCTTGCCCAGCGAAGAGGCATTGTGCAGACGGGCGACGGCGCTGAGGATCGAGGCGAATACCAGCGGGATCACGATCATTTGCAGCAACTGCACATAACCGTTGCCGACCAGATCGAACCAGCCGATCGAGGCCTTCAGCACCGGGCTACCGGCGCCGTAAACAGTGTGCAGCGCAACACCGAACACCACGCCCAACACCAGAGCGACCAGGACTTTTTTCGCCAGGCTCCAGGTGGTGTGACGGGTTTGTGCCAGGCCAAACAGCAAGGCGAGGAACACCAGCAGATTGAGGATCAGCGGCAGATTCATTGAGACTCCAAAAAGACTTGTGCCAATCGCGTTCCAGGGCGATTGCGAACCGGCAAGCCTAACAGCTTGATATCTAAAGAATTAATATCAAAAACGCATGGCGACCGTCGTTTTTGGAATAAGGCCGTGACGCTGTCGCGAATGCCAGTGACGGGTTCTGAACGCAAACGGTCGTGCGCAGACGAGGACTGTCACACTGATTTGTTAGCGTCGATGGCTTTCATTCAGGGAGAGATGCACATGAAGTTCGTACCGAAACTGTTAGCCGTCGCACTGTGCCTGGGTCTTGCCGGTCAGGCGTTTGCCACCGAACTCAAGCACTGGCCCGAGGCCCAGGCCAAGCAGCTGGACGCGATGATCGCGGCCAACGCCAACAAGGGTAACTTTGCGGTGTTCGACATGGACAACACCAGTTACCGCTACGACCTTGAAGAGTCGTTGTTGCCGTTCATGGAGAACAAGGGCCTGATCACCCGCGAGACCCTTGATCCTTCCCTGAAGCTGATGCCGTTCAAGGACACCGCCGACCACAAGGAAAGCCTGTTCAGTTACTACTATCGCCTCTGTGAAGTCGACGACATGGTCTGCTACCCATGGGTCGCTCAGGTGTTCTCGGGGTTCACCCTCAAGGAACTCAAAGGCTACGTCGATGAGATGATGGCCTCCGGTAAACCGGTGCCGAGCACCTATTACGACGGCGATGTGGTGAAGAACATCGACGTCCAGCCGCCGAAGGTCTACACCGGCCAGGCCGAGCTGTACAACAAGCTGATGGAGAACGGCATTGAGGTCTACGTGATGACCGCAGCTTCCGAAGAGCTGGTGCGCATGGTCGCGGCTGATCCGAAGTACGGTTACAACGTCAAACCGCAAAACGTGATCGGCGTGAGTACGCTGCTCAAGGACCGCAAGACCGGCGAGCTGACCACCGCACGCAAGCAGATCAGCGCCGGCAAGTATGACGAGAAGGCCAACCTGGGCCTGGAGTTGACTCCGTATTTGTGGACGCCAGCGACGTGGATGGCCGGCAAGCAAGCGGCGATCCTGACCTWCATCGACGAGTGGAAAAAACCGGTGCTGGTGGGCGGCGACACCCCGTCCAGTGACGGCTACATGCTGTTCCACAGCGTCGACGTGGCCAAGGGCGGCGTGCACTTGTGGGTCAATCGCAAGGACAAATACATGACCCAACTCAACGGCATGATGGCCAAACACGCTGCCGCCCAGGCCAAAGAAGGTCTGGCCGTGACAGCGGACAAGAACTGGGTGATCGTCAAGCCGGAAGATATTCAGTAACCGGGGCGTGGCTAAACACACACTCACAAGCGCCATAGATCCAATGTGAGAAGGGCCGGGCGACGTTCGCTTGCTCGCGAAAGCGGTCTGTCATTCAACATCATTAGTGAATGTGACGGCCTCTTCGCGAGCAAGCCCGCTCCCACAGTTGACCGAGTTGATCACATAAAAATGCCCCGCACTTGGCGGGGCATTTTTGTGTTCAACGGTTAAGCATTACAGCCCGTCGAGCATCGCTTTGTTACGCACAGCGCCCTTGTCGGCACTGGTGGCCAGCAAGGCATAGGCTTTCAGTGCGGTGGTCACTTTACGTGGGCGCACTTCAACCGGTTTCCAGCCTTTCTTGTCTTGCTCGACGCGGCGCGCAGCCAACTCTTCGTCGCTGACCAACAGGTTGATCGAGCGGTTCGGAATGTCGATCAGCACCTTGTCGCCGTCCCGTACCAGACCGATTGCACCGCCGGCAGCGGCTTCTGGCGAAGCGTGGCCGATGGACAGGCCCGAGGTGCCGCCGGAGAAGCGGCCGTCGGTGAGCAAGGCGCAGGCTTTGCCCAGGCCCTTGGATTTCAGGTAGGACGTCGGGTAGAGCATTTCCTGCATGCCCGGGCCGCCTTTCGGACCTTCGTAGCGAATGATGACGATATCGCCTTCTTTCACTTCATCGGCAAGGATGCCGCGCACGGCGCTGTCCTGGCTTTCGAAGATCTTCGCGTTACCTTCGAAGACGTGGATCGACTCATCGACGCCAGCGGTTTTCACCACGCAGCCGTCGAGGGCGATGTTGCCGTACAGCACGGCCAGGCCGCCTTCTTTTGAGTAGGCGTGCTCGACACTGCGGATGCAGCCGTTTTCACGGTCGTCGTCGAGGGTTTCCCAACGGGTCGACTGGCTGAACGCGGTTTGGGTCGGGATGCCTGCCGGACCGGCCTTGAAGAAGTGGTGCACCGCTTCGTCATTGGTCTGGGTGATGTCCCACTTGGCGATACCTTCCGCCATGGTCTTGCTGTGCACGGTCGGCAGGTCGGTGTGCAGCAAGCCGCCACGGGCCAGGGAGCCGAGGATGCTGAAGATCCCGCCGGCGCGGTGCACGTCTTCCATGTGGTACTTCTGGATGTTCGGCGCGACTTTGCACAGTTGCGGAACGTGGCGCGAAAGACGGTCGATGTCGCGCAAGTCGAAATCGATCTCGGCTTCCTGGGCAGCGGCCAGCAAGTGCAGGATGGTGTTGGTCGAGCCGCCCATGGCGATGTCCAGCGTCATGGCGTTTTCGAACGCCTTGAAGTTGGCGATGTTGCGCGGCAACACCGACTCGTCGTTCTCGCCGTAGTAGCGTTTGCACAGTTCGACGATGGTACGGCCGGCTTGCAGGAACAGCTGTTCACGGTCGCTGTGGGTGGCCAGTGTCGAACCGTTGCCCGGCAATGCCAGACCGAGGGCTTCGGTCAGGCAGTTCATCGAGTTGGCGGTGAACATGCCGGAGCACGAACCGCAGGTCGGGCAGGCGCTGCGCTCGTACTCGGCGACTTTCTCGTTGCCAGGGGTGATCTTGTCGCAGTTGGAGATGCACACAATAGCGTCGGCGCAGTGGGCGTTGACCATGTACTCGACGGAGTCGGCGATGATCTCGCGGCTCGGCAGCGAATACAGCATGCCGTCATGGCCCATGGCGATGCCGTCATCGACCGCGATGGTGTTGAATTCCTTGGCGACGCCGCCAGCACGTTCGATCTCGCGGGCGACCAGTTGGCCGAGGTCCTTGAGGTGGACGTGGCCCGGTACGAATTGGGTGAACGAGTTGGCAATGGCGATGATCGGCTTTTTGAAGTCGTCATCTTTCATCCCCGTGGCGCGCCACAGTGCGCGGGCGCCGGCCATGTTGCGGCCATGGGTGGATGTTTTCGAACGGTAATCAGGCATGGAGCACTCCGGGCGGCTAAGCAGGTATCAAAAGGGGAGTGAGCTTCTATTGACCTCGGGAACACTCAGAAATGGCCGTGTGTCCGAAAGTTGCCGATGACTTTGCGGGATCGCCGCGCGCCTCAGCCTGAGCTCATAAACCCGCCGGGGGATGACTGGCGATGAATCGTTCGATTCTACACCGCTGGCGTCAGGAAGGAATGGCGGGAAACGTTGAAGCAGGGCTTGTGAAGCGTGATGAGTGACGACTGGCGGGCTGTCAGTCGGGAATTAGCCCGGGCTGGCGTCTTTCGGTCAGGGCGTTCAAGGTCAGTCCGGCAATACTCAACACTATGAAACACAGCGACAAGGACGTTTGCAGGTTGCTGGTGGTCAGGTTGATCACCACGCTGATCAAGCCACCGACAATGAAGATCAGCATGCTTCCGGCCGACGCCGAAGTACCGGCGTTGTCGGTAAAAATGTTCATGGCTCTGGACGTGGCAGCGGGGCGGGCGATGGTGGTCCCGGCGGTGCAGATGATCATCGGGACCAGTACAGCCAAGGTCGACAGACCCCATTGATTCGACAAATAGAGCATCACCAGACCTGACAACAGGATCAGACAAAGCCCGGTGATGATCTGGATGTTGGGATTGATTCGTCTGCCTGCCAGTGCCGCAAGAATGCCGCCGATAACGTATGCCGCACCATAAGCCAGCAAGGTCAGCGCGAACTCGTAGGCTGACATTTGCAACTGCTCCATGAAGATCAGTGGCGAGATGACGATAAAGGAAAAGTGACAGGCGAATGCAAAGGCTGAAATGAGCCACCAGGCGATAAAGTCGAAGTTACTACAGACCCGGCGGTAGGCCTGGAAGATATTCGCTTGTGGCCCCAGGCTCTTGCTGGGCAAGCTTTCCAGAAAGAAGCATGCCTTCAAGAATACGGCTGCGGCCAAGGCGGTAAACACCAGAAAACTGCCTGGCCAATCCATCAGCTCTTGCAGAAAGGTTCCGGCCAGCGGCGAGACGGAAATGAAAATGCCGGTAGCGGTGACCATCAGTATCCGCAAGCGGTCACGTTCCTGGCCTTCGAACAGGTCTTGCACCAGCGCCTGGGACAGCACGAAACAGCCACAACCCAGAGCCTGGACGACGCGGAACAACAGAAAGTAGACGTACTCGGTGGACAGCACACAGCCGACGGCACCGAGCATTGAAACAGCCATGCCTGACAGCAGCAGACCCTTGCGGCCAATGATGTCCGAAAGTGGCCCGATCAGCAGTTGGGAGAAAGCAATGCCGATGGCGAACAGGCTGATGGACAGCGCGATGTCTGCTGGCACTGTCCGAAAATGTTCCGATAGCGCAGGAAACGATGGCAATAGAACGTCGATCGGAAATACTCCGAGCAGGGTCATCGCCATCAACAGGCCGATGGCCCCTCTGCGTTTTTTTTCCCCCATTGCCGCCGTCACTTCAGGCATCGATCAGCCCCGCCCTGATGAAGAGTTGCTGGTTATAGGGCAGAGCAAAGAAACCGGATTTTTTCATCGCCCGTAGCGTGACTGATGCTCCAGAGCGGGCGCGCTGAATACCCGCTTGTTCACCAGAAACATCGCTGAGAATGTCGACTATGGACGCCGTGGGCAGACCGACGCTGCGTAGGCCTTCACTCAGCCATTGTTCATCGACCTCAAAAAAAGCCCCGATGACCTCCAGTAGAAATTTCCCTGCAAACGTTTGTTGGCCGCTGTCCATCGTCAGCCACAGGTAGTTGAATACTTCGCAGAAATATCGGCTGTGCCGGGCCTCGTCTACCAAGTGGTCAGTGAGCATTTCGTGGACAGTGGAAACCAGGCTGTCGCGGGTAATGTCGAGCAACTCTTTGGCGATGATCGTTTCCGAGACAAACCCGATCAGGAACCATGCAAGGGTCTTGTATTTATTGCGGGCTTTGTCGACCAAGGCTTTTAAACGGTGTATTCGTCGCGGCATCGTGCGGCGATTTTTGATCCTGTAGAGGTCTGCGACCTGCTCGGCCACCAGGTTGGAAAACAACGCGTGATAACCCTCGTCGGTATAGAGCTGAAGGGCTGCGGTTTTCATCCGCACGGGGATTACGGCGTTGAGTTCGCCATGCACGATGGTCTCGACCGCACGATTGACGACCCGATGTTCGAGCGCGGTGGTGTAGTCGAGGAAGTACACCAGATGGTTCGCGGCCAGCCGATGGCGGATTGCTTGTCCGGCTTCCTCAAGCAACGGGTGTTTCAGATAAGGCAGGAAGGCCGGGGGGAACCAGTCTCTGGTTTCCAGTTCGCGCTCAAGTTCAGGAGGCAGCAGGTAAGCGTTCTGGCTGCTGCGCACCGATGCGTTGTTGTTCCAGTCACCCAGGGTAAACCTGCGGATCGGCGAGACTGGCAGGGAGTCTGGTTCATTGATCGCAATGGGCATCATCGGTTTCCTGGCAGTTGATCAGGGCTTTCAGTTCCACGCACAGCGCTTGTCCGTCGCCGTGTCCGCAGCCGACAAAAAACAAAGGTTGTTCGGCGCTGTCTTGCAGCCCCAGCAGTGCTTCGACCCGATCGTCTGTGAGGGCCCCGGTCAACCAGGTGTTCAGCCCCAGGGAGGTGGCGATCAACTGAAAGGTTTGCGAGATGTGGCCGGCTTCGACATAGGCCATTCGGTAGGCTCGCGAGTGTTCATATTTCCACCACAGCGCGTCGAAGCGCGACGTGATGAACAATCCAAATGGCAAGTTGTTGATGAAGTGCTGGCCGCACAGCAGTTGACCGAGCGGCTCTTCAGGCAAGGGCTTCACCAGGCTCAGTGCATGCCGATCGCTGTGGTAGCAGTAGAGTCCAGGCTTCAACTGACTGACATTACGGACATAGACGAACCCTTCACAGGCATTCAGCCCTCCACCGGAAGGGCTGCTGCGTCTGGCTCCGAGGCCTTCAGGAATGGCGTCGTCGCTATCGTTTTCACGTTCTTTCAGATAACCGAGGGACAGGTACAGCAGCGTGCTGACGTCGCTCAGCGAGACAGCATCTTCATTGAAGGCGCGACAGGTTTTCCTGCTGAACAATGACTTGACCAGAGAGCTGGCCGGTGAGCTGGAAGGGGGCGGCAGGACAATCAGGTCGTCTGTCGGGTATTGCGCGCGCATCTCCGTTGGCGATGGCGTGGCCAGTACTTCGTTGCAATGGTCCAGATACTGTTTTGACCATTCATGAATGTCGTAGGGCGTCTGTTCACAGGGAATGTTTTTTGTTCCGGTGTGGAAGATTTTTGAAAGTTCATCCCATCCCCATTTCATGGTGTCCACTTTTGCAGTTGTCAGTAGGTGGGTATTAAGAAGATCGCTATCGATTAAGTTGTTGCTGCAGAATTGCCCGGGGTCTTCAATAAGTTGTATGAGGCGAGTCGAATATTCCAGGTTTAACTCGAATTGAGTGTGGTTCTTGTAATTCCAGATTATTAAATGGGGAGGGCGTGCGAGCATGAATAAATATGGGTTTATATGCATGGTGGCTGGAATACTCTGAAGGTGGTCAGAGAGGGCGCTGGGGTGCCGGCACTCCCCAGCGTCTCAATCACTTAACGGGCTTTTGGGGCAACCAGAAAAGCCAGGTTAGCGATTTTTGCAGCTTCCATATTAATAGCTTTCATTTTTGTAACTCCCTGTAGTTATGCAGCTCGTAATGGGTGCCACCTGCTTGGTGACATTTAGAGAATAGGTTGTATTGAACTTTCAGCAAGGGAGAATTTGGTAGGAGTGTTCCAGTAATTTTGTGGGAGTGATCCCACAGGTTAGAGCTGATTGTAAGTTCTATTCACTGGGTTGGCAGGTGCGCGGAAACGTCCTGCAAATTGATAGGGCGATAAGAGTAAGAAAGTTATGTTTTGAATAGGGTGAAAGTTCGTCAGGGGGGAGCCATGACGGGGAGCCGGTGGGCTCCCCGCCAAGCCAGCGAACTCAGCTGTTAGGCAGCAGGCGGCAGGTGATGCTCTTGATGTAGCGGGTTTCAGCGATGGCCGGGTGCACCGGGTGATCCGGCCCCTGACCGCCACGTTCCAGCAGCTGGATGTTGCGGTCCAGGTGACGGGCGCTGGTCAGCAGGATGTTCTGCAGATCGTCTTCCGGCAGGTGCATCGAGCACGAAGCGCTGACCAGGATGCCGTCCTTGTTGAGCAGACGCATGGCTTGCTCGTTCAGGCGACGGTAGGCGCCTTCGCCATTCTTCATGTCTTTCTTGCGTTTGATGAAGGCTGGCGGGTCGGCCACGATGACGTCGAATCGTTCTTCGTTGGCTTTCAGCTCTTTCAGGGCTTCGAACACGTCGCCTTCAATGCAGGTCATTTTGTCGGCGAAACCGTTCAGTGCGGCGTTACGCTCGACACCATCGAGGGCAAAGGTCGACGCGTCGACGCAGAACACTTCACTGGCACCGAAAGCGGCAGCTTGCACGCCCCAGCCGCCGATGTAGCTGTACAGGTCCAGCACACGTTTACCTTTGGCATAGGGTGCCAGGCG
>NZ_JBFTLU010000043.1:0-15964 GCF_056396605.1 Pseudomonas sp. 05T35 | reverse complement strand
GCTGCGACTGGCGTTGAACGTGGCTTCGACCCGGGTGGTGATGCTCCACGGTCAGGACGGCCATGCCGCCGCCGGCAAGGTGATCCAGGCCTTCGGCGAGGTGGTGATCGGCGGTAACTACGTGGTCGGTATCGTGGTCTTCGCGATTTTGATGATCATCAACTTCGTCGTGGTGACCAAAGGTGCCGGGCGGATTTCCGAGGTCAGTGCGCGTTTTACCCTCGATGCGATGCCGGGCAAGCAGATGGCCATCGACGCCGACTTGAACGCCGGCCTGATCGACCAGCCCGCAGCCAAGCTGCGTCGTATGGAAGTGGCCCAGGAGGCCGAGTTCTACGGTTCGATGGACGGTGCCAGCAAGTTCGTGCGCGGTGACGCCATCGCCGGTCTGCTGATTCTGTTTATCAACCTGATTGGCGGTATGGCGGTCGGGATCTTCCAGCATGGCATGAGCTTCGGCGATGCCGGCAAGGTCTACGCGTTGTTGACCATCGGTGACGGTTTGGTGGCGCAATTGCCATCACTGCTGCTGTCTACCGCCGCGGCAATCATGGTGACCCGTGCTTCCGGTTCGGAAGACATGGGTAAGCAGATCAATCGGCAGATGTTCGCCTCGCCCAAGGCGTTGGCGGTGGCGGCCGGTTTGATGGCGGTCATGGGCCTGGTGCCAGGCATGCCGCACTTCTCCTTTCTCAGCATGGCCGCCGTCGCAGCGGGCGCCGCGTATCTGTTCTGGAAAAAGCAGAACATCGTCAAGGTTCAGGCTCTGGAAGAGGTCAAGCGCCAGCAGGAGCTGCTGCCGTCGCCGGCACGGGCCATGGAAACCAAAGAGCTGGGCTGGGATGACGTGACCCCGATCGACATGATCGGCCTGGAAGTTGGTTACCGGCTGATTCCGCTGGTGGATCGTAACCAGGGTGGTCAGTTGCTGGCGCGGATCAAGGGCGTGCGCAAGAAGCTTTCCCAGGATCTGGGCTTCCTGATGCCGACCGTGCACATTCGCGACAACCTCGACCTGGCGCCAAGTGCCTACCGCCTGACCCTGATGGGGGTGATCCTCGCCGAGGCGGAGATTTATCCGGATCGGGAACTGGCGATCAACCCCGGGCAGGTCTACGGCACGCTCAATGGCATCACCGCCAAAGATCCGGCCTTTGGCCTGGAGGCAGTCTGGATCGAAATCAGTCAGCGTCCGCAGGCGCAGTCCCTGGGTTACACCGTGGTTGATGCAAGTACGGTGGTGGCGACTCACCTCAACCAGATTCTGTACAAGCACTCCAGCGAGCTGATCGGCCACGAAGAAGTTCAGCAACTCATGCAATTGCTGGCCAAAAGCTCGCCAAAACTGGCCGAGGAGCTGGTGCCAGGCGTCGTTTCGCTGTCGCAGCTGCTCAAAGTGCTGCAAGCCTTGTTGGCCGAACAGGTTCCGGTTCGCGACATTCGCAGCATTGCCGAAGCCATCGCGAACAATGCCGCCAAGAGTCAAGATACTGCCGCTCTGGTGGCGGCCGTTCGCGTTGGCGTATCGCGCGCTATCGTCCAAAGCATTGTAGGCACTGAGTCCGAGCTGCCTGTGATCACCTTGGAGCCAAGGTTGGAACAAATATTGCTCAATAGTCTTCAGAAGGCAGGACAAGGCTCGGAAGAGGGTGTTCTGCTGGAGCCAAGCATGGCAGAGAAGCTGCAACGTTCGTTGATCGACGCCGCGCAGCGTCAGGAAATGCAAGGTCAACCGGTGATTCTGCTCGTAGCAGGTCCGGTACGCGCGATGCTCTCGCGGTTCGGACGTCTGGCAGTGCCGGGGTTGCATGTGTTGGCGTATCAGGAAATCCCTGACAACAAGCAAGTGACCATCGTTGCGACAGTAGGGCCCAACGGCTGAGGTAGTGGTTTATGCAAGTTAAGCGTTTTTTCGCCGCCGATATGCGTCAGGCCATGAAGCTGGTTCGTGATGAGCTGGGCGCTGATGCGGCCATTATCGGTAATCGCCGGATTGCCGGTGGTGTCGAGCTGACGGCTGCCCTGGATTACAAGCTGTCGGCACTGGCACCGCGTGTACCGAACATTGAACTCGAAGACGAGTTGCGCAAGACCCAGTCGCGGATCGTCACGGCTCAGGCCGAATTGAGCCTGCGTGGCGACGGTGAAGGTGAYGCGAGCGTCGGCACCAATCGCCAGTTGTTTGCCGGCCTGCCGCTGACTGCTGCGGAACCGTTGATCGAGCCGACCTTTGCTGAGCGGCCGCGTCCTGCTCCAGCGCCTGTGCATTCTGCCGGGGTTGATCCGCGGGCTTTCGACTCGATGCGTTTCGAACTCAATGGCCTGCGTGAACTGCTCGAAGTGCAGTTGGGTTCGCTGGCCTGGAATCAGTTGCAAGGCAGTCGCCCGCAGCAAGCCAACCTGTGGCGTCGCCTGCAACGCATTGGCCTGTCCGGTCCGTTGTCGCGCGATCTGCTGGAACTGATTACTGAAATTGAAGAGCCCCGCCAGGCCTGGCGCATGCTGTTGGCGCACCTGGCGCGGATGATCGTGACTCCCGAGATCGAACCACTGGAAGAGGGTGGCGTGATCGCCATGGTCGGCCCTGCCGGCATGGGCAAAACCACGACGCTGGCCAAGCTGGCCGCGCGTTACGTGCTCAAGTACGGCGCGCAGAACATCGCATTGGTGAGCATGGACAGCTTCCGCATCGGTGCCCAGGAACAGCTCAAGACCCTGGGGCGTATCCTCAATGTCTCGGTGACTCACGTCGACCCGGGCCAGTCCCTGGCGCAAGCCCTTGATCCGCTGTTGCGCAAGCGTGTGGTATTGATCGACACCGCCGGCCTGCAGGCCAGTGATCCGGCGTTGCGCATGCAGCTGGAAAGCCTGGCCGGTCGCGGGATCAAGTCGAAGAATTATCTGGTGCTGGCCACTACCAGCCAAAAGCAGGTACTGACTGCCGCCTATCACAGTTACAAGCGGTGCGGGCTAGCAGGCTGCATTCTGACTAAACTGGATGAAACAGCGAGCCTGGGCGAGGTGTTGAGCCTGGCAATCAGCCACGAATTACCTGTCGCTTATCTGACCGACGGGCCACGGATCCCGGATGATCTACATTTACCGCGCCGGCATCAGTTGGTCAGTCGCGCCGTTAGCGTGCAGATGCAGGAAGAACCCAGCGAAGAAGCCATGGCTGATATGTTCGCTGACCTCTACCACAGCCCGGCCAAGCGTGTCGGCTGAGGTAATAATGAATAGATTTGTATCTACATCGATGGCCTGCCATGCATTGTTCACAAGTGAGCGCGCAGCCAGTCATGTAGTCCGCGTCTAAGCAAGACAAGGTAAAGAACGAACATGGGCAGCATGCATCCCGTACAGGTGATCGCAGTGACCGGCGGCAAAGGTGGCGTCGGGAAGACTAATGTGTCAGTGAACTTGTCCCTGGCTCTTGCTGAGCTCGGCCGGCGCGTCATGCTGCTGGACGCCGATCTGGGGCTGGCGAACGTCGACGTCCTGCTGGGGCTCACGCCCAAGCGTACGCTGGCCGACGTCATCGAAGGCCGCTGTGAACTGCGCGATGTATTACTTCAGGGGCCGGGCGGAATTCGCATTGTTCCAGCAGCGTCCGGTACCCAGAGCATGGTTCACCTGAGCCCGGCCCAGCACGCTGGCCTGATTCAGGCATTCAGCGACATCGGCGATAACCTCGACGTATTGGTGATCGACACGGCGGCGGGTATTGGTGAGTCGGTCGTGAGTTTTGTTCGCGCAGCCCAGGAAGTATTGCTGGTGGTTTGCGACGAGCCGACGTCGATTACTGACGCCTACGCGCTGATCAAGCTGCTCAACCGCGATTACGGCATGAACCGCTTCCGCGTGCTGGCCAACATGGCGCAAAGCCCGCAGGAGGGACGAAATCTGTTCGCCAAGTTGACCAAGGTCACGGATCGCTTCCTCGACGTCGCCTTACAATACGTCGGTGCGGTGCCTTACGACGAATGCGTGCGCAAGGCGGTGCAGAAGCAGCGCGCCGTGTATGAAGCGTTTCCTCGTTCCAAGTGTGCGCTGGCATTCAAGGCCATCGCGCAGAAAGTCGATACCTGGCCGTTGCCCGCCAACCCGCGTGGGCACCTGGAGTTTTTCGTCGAGCGTCTGGTGCAGCAAACTGCGGGTCCGGTTCTATGACAGCCAGTGGTTACAACCTGTACAAGAAGTCGGCGCGTGACGCGCAGTACGAACTGATCGAGCGTTACGCGCCACTGGTAAAACGTATTGCCTATCACCTGTTGGCGCGCCTGCCGGCCAGTGTTCAGGTCGAGGACCTGATCCAGGCAGGCATGATCGGTTTGCTTGAAGTGTCGACCAAATACGATGCGAGCAAAGGTGCGAGTTTCGAGACGTACGCGGGGATCCGTATCCGTGGCGCGATGCTCGATGAAGTCCGCAAGGGTGACTGGGCGCCACGCTCGGTACACCGCAATACCCGGATGGTGAGTGATGCGATTCGCTCAATTGAAGCTAAAACCGGGCGTGACGCTAAAGATCACGAGGTTGCGGCCGAACTCCAATTGAGTCTCGACGATTATTACGGGATTTTGAATGACACCTTGGGCAGTCGCCTGTTCAGCTTCGACGATCTGTTGCAGGACGGCGAGCATGAAGGGCTGCACGAGGATGGCGCGAGTGCTCATCTCGAACCGTCGCGTGACCTGGAAGATGAACGCTTCCAGGCTGCGCTGGCGGATGCGATTGCCAACTTGCCGGAGCGTGAGCGACTGGTGTTGGCGCTGTACTACGACGAAGAGCTGAATCTCAAGGAAATCGGTGAGGTCCTGGGGGTCAGTGAATCCCGGGTCAGCCAGTTACACAGCCAGTGCGCAGCCCGTTTGCGGGGGCGTTTGGGGGAGTGGCGAGCGCGCTGACAGCAGTGTGGGGACACTGCGAACGAAACAGGCAGGGTGTAACGCTGTGCCGGTCTTCATCCGTTGTGCTCCAGACAGTCGTCGAGTGCTCTGCCTGATTGATTGAATGGCGTGTTCAGGTGCTGAACGCGTTTAAGACTGCTTGGAGGTCGAATTGGACAAGAACATGAAAATCCTCATCGTTGATGACTTCTCAACGATGCGGCGGATCATCAAGAACCTGTTGCGTGACCTTGGGTTCACCAACACGGTCGAGGCGGACGACGGTATTACCGCCATTCCCGTTCTCAACAGCGGGAGCATCGACTTTCTGGTAACGGACTGGAACATGCCTGGCATGACCGGTATCGACTTGCTGCGCCACGTGCGCGCCGATGAAAAGCTCAAGCACCTGCCGGTGCTGATGGTCACCGCCGAAGCCAAGCGCGAGCAGATCATCGAAGCCGCTCAAGCCGGTGTAAACGGCTATGTGGTCAAACCCTTCACGGCCCAGGCGTTGAAAGAGAAGATCGAAAAAATATTCGAACGCATCGGTTGATGTGCTGAGCCACTGCGCCACGGGGGAGCTATGGAGCAAAGAGAATCTTCACAGGGCGATTTCGAGTCGACCCTGAAAAAACACGCTCACGAACTGGTCGAAAGCCTTGAAAAGGGCAGGTTCGGTGACGCTGTGCAACTGATCCATGAGCTCAATCAGACCCGTGACCGTGGCCTGTACCAGGAGGTGGGCAAGCTCACTCGCGAGCTGCATAGCGCGATCGTCAATTTTCAGATTGACCCGAACATGCCGCAAGCCGAGGAAGTCTCACAGATCACGGATGCCACTGAGCGCCTGTCCTATGTGGTCAAGCTGACCGAAGCGGCCGCAAACCGGACCATGGATCTGGTCGAGAACAGTACTCCGCTGGTCAATGGCCTGAGCACTGACGCCCAGGCCCTGAGCGCGGACTGGGGGCGTTTCATGCGCCGCGAAGTCGGTGCCGAGGAATTCCGCGAACTGGCCCGGCGTGTCGACGGTTTCCTGACGCGTAGCGTCGAGGAGAGCCAGGTCGTCTCGGGCAACCTCAACG
Source organism: Pseudomonas sp. 05T35 (assembly GCF_056396605.1). Classification (NCBI taxonomy): domain Bacteria; kingdom Pseudomonadati; phylum Pseudomonadota; class Gammaproteobacteria; order Pseudomonadales; family Pseudomonadaceae; genus Pseudomonas; species Pseudomonas sp. 05T35. The sequence goes on along the minus strand of NZ_JBFTLU010000043.1, from coordinate 9,987 downwards.
ATATTCTGCTGGCTCAGGATTACCAGGACCTGACCGGTCAGGTGATCAAGCGCGTGACTCAATTGGTCACCGAAGTAGAAAGCAACCTGCTCAAGCTCGTGCTCATGGCCAGTCAGGTAGACCGCTTTGCGGGCATCGAACATGACCATGAAGCGATGCTGGCTGAAAAAGATCCGCAAAAACATCTCTCTCAGGGTGAAGGTCCGCAGATTCATGCCGATAAAAGAGAAGACGTTGTGTCCGGTCAGGACGATGTGGACGATTTGTTATCCAGCCTAGGATTTTAGAGTTTTAGCATTTTAGGTTTTTTAGGTTTTTAGACCTTTAGGAGCACCCCCTTAATGAGCTTCGGCGCCGATGAAGAGATCCTTCAGGATTTCCTGGTTGAGGCCGGCGAGATTCTAGAGCAACTGTCCGAACAGCTGGTGGAGCTGGAAAGCCGACCAGATGATGCGGATTTGCTCAATGCAATTTTTCGCGGTTTTCACACTGTAAAAGGGGGCGCCGGCTTCCTCCAGCTCAACGAGCTGGTGGAGTGCTGTCACATCGCCGAGAACGTGTTCGACATCCTGCGCAAGGGTGAGCGTCGCGTCGACTCGGAACTGATGGACGTGGTTCTCGAAGCGCTGGACGCGGTGAACAGCATGTTCAGCGAAGTCCGCGAACGTGCACCGATCACCGCGGCTACACCGGAACTGCTGGCGGCTCTGGCCCGTTTGGCCGAGCCTCAAACAGCCGATGTGGCGCAACCAGTTGCAGAAGTGGTTGAAGCACCTGCCGCTGAAAGCGAATCGGGCGACATCACCGACAATGAATTCGAACTGCTGCTGGACTCGCTGAACGCGGTCAAGGCGCAAGCCGAGGCGGGGACGCCTGTAGCCCCGGCACCTGAAGCGGCTGCCGGCAGCGATGAAATCACCGATGCCGAGTTCGAGTCATTGCTCGACCAATTGCACGGCAAAGGCCAGTTCGCCCCTGATGCAGTGGCGGCAGCCCCTGCCGCACCGGCTGCCCCGAAAGCGGCAGGCGACAGCTCCGACATTACCGATGACGAATTCGAAGCACTGCTCGATCAGTTGCATGGCAAAGGCAACTTCGCCGTTGATGCTCTGGAATCGGCAATTGCTGCCGTTCCGGCGCCTGCGGCACCTGTGGCTGCAGCCGCGGGTAGCGATCTGATCTCTGATCACGAGTTCGAATCGCTGCTCGACGAATTGCATGGCAAAGGCAAGTTCACGGAGGTCGGCACGGCTGCTGCTTCGGTGGCGGCGCCAGTTGCCAAGGCTGCAGCGCCAGTACCTGTGGCTAAAGCGCCCGAGCCAAAAGCCGAAGCGCCTAAACCTGCTGCCGCTGCTGCACCGGCCCCAGCTCGCGCACCGGCCTCACCGCCCCCGGAAAAACCGGCCAGTGAAGCCGAGACCACGGTACGTGTGGATACCGCGCGTCTCGACGAAATCATGAACATGGTCGGCGAACTGGTACTGGTGCGTAACCGCTTGGTCCGTCTGGGCCTCAACAGCGGCGACGAAGCCATGTCCAAGGCCGTGTCGAACCTCGACGTGGTCACGGCCGACTTGCAGACCGCAGTCATGAAGACCCGGATGCAGCCGATCAAGAAAGTCTTCGGGCGCTTCCCACGACTGGTTCGCGACCTCGCGCGCCAGTTGAAGAAAGAGATCAACCTGGAGCTGGTCGGCGAAGAAACCGACCTCGACAAGAACCTCGTCGAGGCCCTGGCCGACCCGCTGGTCCACTTGGTGCGTAACTCGGTCGACCACGGTATCGAAGAACCGGCCGATCGTGAGGCGATGGGCAAACCTCGCAGCGGTAAAGTGATTCTGTCCGCAGAACAGGAAGGCGATCACATCCTGCTGTCCATCTCTGATGACGGCAAGGGTATGGACGCTGATGTCTTGCGCGGTATCGCCGTGAAGAAAGGCTTGATGGACAAGGATGCGGCGGACCGTCTCAGCGAGTCCGACTGCTTCAACCTGATCTTCGCGCCGGGTTTCTCGACCAAAACCGAGATCTCCGACGTGTCCGGTCGTGGCGTGGGCATGGATGTGGTGAAAACCAAGATCGCCCAGCTCAACGGCACCATCAATATCTACTCGACCAAGGGCAAAGGCTCGAAGATCGTCATCAAGGTCCCGTTGACCCTGGCGATCATGCCGACGTTGATGGTCATGCTCGGCAACCAGGCCTTTGCTTTCCCGCTGGTCAACGTCAACGAGATTTTCCATCTCGACCTGTCGCGCACCAACGTGGTCGACGGTCAGGAAGTGGTAATTGTGCGGGACAAGGCGCTGCCATTGTTCTACCTCAAACGCTGGCTGGTCAGCTCCGCCGCTCATGAAGAGCAGCGTGAAGGCCACGTGGTGATCCTTTCGGTGGGCACACAGCGGATCGGTTTCGTCGTCGATCAGTTGGTGGGTCAGGAAGAAGTGGTCATCAAGCCATTGGGCAAAATGCTCCAGGGAACCCCGGGCATGTCCGGCGCCACCATTACCGGTGACGGCCGCATCGCCTTGATTCTCGATGTTCCGAGCATGCTCAAGCGTTACGCCGCACGGCGTATTTGATTCTGGTGGAGCGGGGCGACTGAGCCTCGCTCCGTCTAACGGAGTGTTTATGGTAGTCAAAGTCCTGGTGGTGGATGATTCTGGTTTTTTCCGCCGCCGCGTCTCGGAAATTCTTTCAGCAGATCCGAGTATCCAGGTTGTCGGCACGGCGACCAACGGTAAAGAGGCGATCGATCAGGCCCTGGCCCTCAAGCCAGACGTGATCACCATGGACTACGAGATGCCGATGATGGATGGCATCACAGCGGTGCGGCACATCATGCAGCGCTGTCCTACCCCGGTTTTGATGTTCTCCTCGCTGACGCACGAAGGCGCTCGGGTCACTCTCGATGCACTGGATGCCGGCGCGGTGGACTTCCTGCCGAAGAATTTCGAAGATATCTCGCGCAATCCCGAGAAGGTCAAGCAACTGCTGTGCGAAAAGGTTCACAGCATTTCGCGCAGTAACCGTCGTTTCAGCGCCTACAGCGCTCCGGCTCCAGCCGCCGCGCCAGCCCCGGCACCGGCCCCGTCGAGTTTCGGCAGCAGTGCGCCGGCGCCTGTGCGTCCGGCCCCGACGCCGATTCCTGCGCGTGCGCCGGTTGCCAGCACATCGTCGCCGGCACCGAAACGCAAAGCCTACAAACTGGTTGCCATTGGTACGTCAACCGGCGGCCCGGTTGCATTGCAGCGGGTGCTGACACAGCTGCCGGCAAACTTTCCGGCGCCGATCGTGCTGATCCAGCACATGCCGGCGGCCTTCACCAAGGCTTTCGCCGAGCGTTTGGACAAACTCTGCCGCATCAGCGTCAAGGAAGCCGAGGATGGTGACATCCTGCGTCCGGGCCTGGCCTTGCTGGCACCGGGTGGCAAGCAAATGATGATCGACGGCCGTGGCGCGGTGAAAATCCTCCCGGGCGACGAGCGTCTGAACTACAAGCCGTGCGTGGATATCACCTTCGGTTCGGCGGCCAAGTCCTACGGCGACAAAGTTCTGGCGGTGGTCCTGACCGGCATGGGCGCCGACGGTCGCGAAGGCGCGCGTCTGCTCAAGCAGGGCGGCAGCGCGGTCTGGGCCCAGGATGAAGCCAGTTGCGTGATCTACGGCATGCCGATGGCGATCGTCAAAGCCGATCTGGCTGACGCGATCTACGGCCTCGACGATATTGGCAAGCACCTGGCCGAGGCGTGCATCTGATGGATGTCTTAAGCCTCATCGGGATCATCATGGCGTTCATCGCCATTATTGGTGGCAACTACCTGGAAGGCGGTCATCTCGGTGCCTTGGCCAACGGCCCGGCAGCATTGATCGTGCTTGGCGGGACCATTGGCGCTGCGCTGTTGCAGTCGCCGATGAGTGCCTTCAAGCGCGCCATGCAGATTCTTCGCTGGATCCTCTTTCCGCCTCGCGTCGACTTGGCGGGCGGCATCGACCGAGTGGTCAACTGGAGCCTCACCGCGCGCAAGGAAGGTTTGCTCGGTCTTGAAGGGGTGGCGGACAGCGAACCGGACAGCTACTCCCGTAAAGGCTTGCAACTGCTGGTCGACGGCGCTGAGCCCGAGTCGATTCGCAGCATTCTGGAAGTGGATTTCTACACCCAGGAAAGCCGTGACATCGAAGCCGCCAAAGTCTTTGAAAGCATGGGCGGCTATGCGCCGACCATCGGTATCATCGGTGCGGTCATGGGCCTGATTCATGTGATGGGCAACCTGGGTGATCCGTCGCAACTGGGCAGCGGCATTGCCGTGGCCTTCGTCGCGACCATCTACGGTGTGGCCAGTGCCAACCTGGTGCTGTTGCCGATTGCCAGCAAGCTCAAGTCCATCGCGTTGCGGCAGTCGCGTTATCGCGAAATGTTGCTGGAAGGTATTTTGTCGATCRCCGAAGGTGAAAACCCAYGCTCCATCGAGTTGAAGCTTCAGGGCTTCATGGACTAAGGGAATAACCTCATGGCTCGTCGTCGCCAGCATGATGAACACGTCAACCACGAGCGCTGGCTGGTGTCCTACGCGGACTTCATCACACTGCTGTTCGCCTTTTTCGTGGTGATGTACTCCATCTCTTCGATCAACGAAGGCAAGTACAAGGAAATTTCCGAAGCGCTGGTCGGGGTCTTTACCAACTCTGACCATGCCCTCAAGCCGATCCCTATCGGCGACGAGCGTCCGAAGACGGTCACCCCGGCCAAACCGCTGGTCAAGGACAGCGAGCAGATCGATGCCGGCATCGCCCAGGCCAGCAAGGATCCGCTCAAGAGCATTGCCGATGACATCAGTGCGGCGTTTGGCGATTTGATCAGCTCCAATCAGATGACCGTGCGTGGCAACGAGTTGTGGGTCGAGATCGAACTCAACTCCAGCCTGTTGTTCGGCAGCGGCGATGCCATGCCCAGCGATATCGCGTTCAACATCATCGACAAGGTCGCGGCCATTCTGAAGCCGTTCGACAACCCGATTCACGTTGAAGGTTTCACCGACGATCAACCGATCCGCACGGCGCAGTACCCGACCAACTGGGAGCTGTCCTCGGCCCGCTCGGCGAGCATCGTGCGCATGCTTGCCATGCAAGGTGTCAACCCCGGGCGTCTGGCCTCGGTGGGGTACGGCGAATTCCAGCCAGTGGCCAATAACGCGACCGCCGAAGGGCGTGCGCGTAACCGGCGCGTGGTGTTGGTGGTGTCGCGAAATCTCGATGTACGCCGCAGCCTGACCGGTACCGGAACCGCTAATGCAAAACCGGACGCCGCGTTGAAGCGTGCTGGCACACAAACTGCACCGACGACTATCAAGTCGCCGGGACACGAGAGTGCCGTCAATTCTCCGTCACCCGGCTTATAACGTTGAGCTATTTCTCGGTTGTGTTGATTCGACCGGGAGGAACAATCTGAATGAGAGTCTGGGCAGTTGCCAATCAAAAGGGTGGTGTCGGTAAAACCACTTCCTCCATCGCTTTAGCCGGTTTGCTGGCTGAGGCGGGCAAGCGCGTGGTTGTGGTCGATCTCGACCCGCACGGCTCCATGACCAGCTACTTCGGTTACGACCCTGACAGCTTGGAACACAGCAGCTACGACCTGTTTCTGCACAAGGGCAGCGTGCCGCAAGGCTTGCCCGGGCAGCTGTTGCTGCCGACCAGCGACGAACGTATTTCCCTGTTGCCGTCGAGCACCGCGCTCGCCACCCTCGAGCGCCAGTCGCCGGGGCAGAGTGGCCTGGGCCTGGTGATCGCCAAGAGCCTGGCGCAATTGTGGCAGGACTTCGATTACGCGTTGATCGACAGCCCACCGTTGCTTGGTGTGCTGATGGTCAATGCCTTGGCGGCCAGCCAGCAGCTGGTGATCCCGGTGCAGACCGAGCACCTGGCGGTGAAAGGTCTGGAGCGCATGGTCAACACCTTGGCGATGATCAACCGTTCACGTAAACAGGCGCTGCCGTTCAGCATCGTGCCGACCCTGTTCGACCGTCGCACCCAAGCCTCGCTGGGAACCTTGCGGGTGCTGCGCGACATGTACCCGGAAGAAATCTGGCAAGGCTACATCCCGGTCGATACCCGACTGCGTGACGCCAGCCGTGCCGGCCTGACTCCTTCGCAGTTCGACGGCAAAAGCCGTGGAGTGCTGGCTTATCGTGCGTTGCTCAAACACTTGCTGGCCCAACAACTTGTTCCGCAGGTGGCTTGAGGTGAATCTTTTCTCTGCCGGGGTGGGGTGCCAATGAGCCGGCCAGTAAAAATTACCAGCCGACCACAACTGGCGTTGCAGTCCTATCTGGATGCGTTGTTGCAAGACGCGACCGAGGAGTGGTCGTCAGAAGTCGAGGTGTTACCCGAGGTTGTAGAAGTCGTCGAGGTCGTCGAAGCCATTGAGGCGCAAGGCGCACTGGACGAGTTCCAGGCGGCGGTGCTCGAAGAGCAGGCTCGCGATGCACAAAAGCCAGCGGTTGCACCTCCCGTTGTAGCGCCGGTTGCCGAGGCGCCCGTTGTCGTGCCGGTACTGGAAGCACCGGCACCGATTCTGGCGCCGGTTTCAACGGTCGCTCCCTTGCTCAAGGCGCTGGTTGAGCCAGTGGTTGAAGTCCATCTGCCGCCGAGCAACACGCCACCGCCGGTGGTCGGCGATGACCGGCCAAGCTGGGCTGCCGAACCGTTTGAATGCCTGTTGTTCGACGTCGCCGGTTTGACCCTCGCCGTGCCGCTGGTGTGCCTCGGTTCGATTTACTCGTTGGCCGGTCATGAGCTGACGCCGTTGTTCGGTCAGCCGGAATGGTTCCTCGGGATTCTGCCAAGCCAGGCCGGCAACCTGAAGGTGCTGGATACCGCACGCTGGGTCATGCCCGATCGTTATCGCGATGACTTCCGCCAGGGCCTGCAATACGTGATCTCGGTTCAGGGCTACGAGTGGGGGCTGGCGGTGCATCAGGTCAGCCGCTCGTTGCGCCTGGACCCGAATGAAATCAAATGGCGCAGCCATCGGGGCCAACGGCCATGGCTGGCCGGGACGGTGATCGAGCACATGTGTGCGTTGCTGGATGTCTCGGAGCTGGCGGAGTTGATCGCCAGCGGTGGTGCCAAGCACATGGGCGGCGGCAAGCCGGCCCACAAACCTACATAACAAGCAGCTGGCCGCATACACAGTGCGGCCGGGCAGAACACACACCGCCACAGGCGGTTTTTCGAGGGGTCAGGGTATGAATGATAAGGCGTCGTCTGCAAAGGGTTCCGAAGATCCGATCCTGCAATGGGTAACCTTCAAGCTGGACAATGAAACCTACGGCATCAACGTGATGCGCGTTCAGGAAGTCCTGCGCTATACCGAAATTGCTCCGGTTCCGGGTGCGCCAAGCTACGTGCTGGGCATCATCAACCTGCGTGGCAATGTAGTGACTGTCATCGACACCCGCCAGCGCTTCGGCCTGGGCACTGTCGAAGTCAGCGACAACACCCGTATCGTGATCATCGAAGCCGACAAGCAAGTGGTCGGGATCATGGTCGACAGCGTGGCCGAAGTGGTTTATCTGCGTCAGTCCGAGATCGAAACCGCACCTAACGTCGGTAACGAAGAATCGGCCAAGTTCATCCAGGGCGTGTGCAACAAGAACAACGAGTTGCTGATCCTGGTCGAGCTGGACAAGATGATGAGCGAAGAAGAGTGGTCGGAACTGGAGAGTATCTGATTGATTCTCGAGGTTGCTGTCATTGTACTGGGGCTCCTGTGGGCAGGAACCCTGGCGATGTTCCTGGCTTACACGCGCAAACAGCGAGAGCTGGCAGCGCTGCAAGCCCAGGGCGATGCGTTGCGAGATCAGCGCATCAAGGACCTGGCCAAGCGCGTCGACGACTACCAGAACGGTAACGTGCGCATGGGTGAAGACCTGCATGAACTGCGTGCGGTGGTCGGCCCCTTGCCGGACAAGCTGGCCCAGCTTGAGCAGCGCGACCCGTCGAGCCTGTCATTCGCCCAGGCAGCCCGCCTGGTGGGGATGGGCGCCAGCGTCGACGAATTGACCCAGTCCTGCGGCCTGACCCAGGCAGAGGCGGAGTTGATGAGCAAGTTGCACAAGAACTGATTTTTGCGATTGGGCTGAGATTGCCATCGCGAGCAGGCTCGCTCCCACAATGAATTGGCGGCGTTCACACATTTTGTGTCCACCACCGATCCCTTGTGGGAGCGAGCCTGCTCGCGATGGCGTCCTCGAAGTCTCAGTAATCCTCCCCGCGTTCTGTCACATCCCGCTCCACTATCGTCTCCTCAGAACCAAACCCTTGCGGAAACTTGCCCTTCAGTTTCCACGCAAACGCAATAATCTCGGCAATCGTGCGGTAGAGCTCTTCAGGGATGCTTTCACCCAACTCCATCCTCGCCAGTAACTTCACCAGCTCGGCATTCTCATAAATCGGCACTTCATAGTCGCGGGCGATCTTCAGAATCGCTTCGGCCAGTTCGTCATCGCCTTTGGCGGTGAGCGTTGGGGCGCGGCTGCCGTCGTATTTGAGGGCGATGGCCTGGCGCGGTGGCGTGGGGTTGTTCATGCGGTTTCGTCGACCCAGCGTTGTTCGAGACGGGTTTGATTGCCTTGGGGCGGTGTACCGAGGTGGCAGTTCAGGTCGCCCACATTCAGGCCCGATGCCAGCAGCTGCGCGCGCAAGCCATCCAGGTTGCTCTCGATCAGGCTGGCGGTATAAGGCCGTTCGGCCCAGAGCTGGCTGGAGAGTTTGCCCTGGGCCAGCTGTGCCTGGATCTGCAACGGCCCGAGCGGTTCCATGTCGAACGCCAGCTCGACTCGCCAGAGCCGTTGTTTCGGCTCGCGCTCGACGGATTTCTCGTGTTGTTCCTTCTCGGGGGTGTCCTCGCGTTGAAACTTGACCTGCAACGGCACGATGTCTTGCAGGTTACGCATGGGGATTTCCAGCTGCCAGGTGGTTTGCAGCTTGCCATCCTCGGTCATGCCGGTCTGTTCCAGGCTCGACAACTGATGGCTCTGCAGGCGCGAAACGGCTGCGGCGGCCAGGCGCAGCAAATGCTCCAGATCGCCTTCACCTTCCAGGCTTTGCAGCAACCGCGAGGGCAGGGGGAAGTTGCTCGGCTGCGGTTTGGCGCTGACCTGCCCGAGGGTGCCGAGGGCACTGCGGACAAAGCTTGGTAGCACCTGGGCCAGGGTGTTGGCGGCGATGACTGCGTTGAAACTGGTATTGGCCGGCAGGTCGGGGGCCAATTGTGCGATCAATCGCAGCAAATTGCCTTTCAGGTCCGGTGTCAGGGCCGGGTTCTGTCCGGTGAGCAGTTTGCTTTCCAGAAACAGCCCGCTGTTGACCAGCGCCTGCGCCAAACCTTTGGGGGTGCTCAGTTGCTGAACGTCTGGCAGGTCGGCGAGCAGTTTGTCGACGGCGGCGCGCAGGTCGTCGGCGGTGGTGTCGGAGGCTGGCAGGTTTTGCAGGGCATCGATCAGCCCGCTCAATGAGCCTTGGCGACTTTGCTGGGCCAGCAGTTGTTGACTCACCGCCAGTTGCTCCTGACGACTGGCCAGTGGCACGAAGCTCAGGCTTTGCGCGCCCTGGACCAAGGCGCTGAGCAGGCTGCCGATACGTAACGGCTGCGGGCTGTCGATGCTCAGGGTGCTGCCACTGAGCGCGGTATTGAGCACACTCACCAGCGAGCGATAGACCGCCGGCTGCCCCGGTGTTTGCGGCATCAGCTGGGTCGTCAGGACTTTACCTTGCAGCAAGGTGCCGACCGGCAGTTGTGAGGTGTCGAGACGGGTGAGGGTGGCGATGTTGGAGGCGATGGCCTGTTGCACAGTAATCGCCAGACTGCCGGCTGAAGGTTGGCTGACCGTCAGGTTGGTACCTTGAGGCAGAGGCTGGTTGCTGGTGGCTTGCACGGTGGTCTGACGGCCACTGTCCAGAGTGACYTTGAGCAGCAGCTGGAAAGTC
>NZ_JBFTLU010000042.1:0-17713 GCF_056396605.1 Pseudomonas sp. 05T35 | reverse complement strand
AAGGCCTCATCGCGAGCAGGCTCGCTCCCACAAGGGGGGGGTGTACCGTCAGACGCCGAACTGCGCGCGGTAGGCTTCAACCGCAGGCAAATGCTGCTTGAGCTGCGGATCGTCGGCGAGGAATTCCAGCACCTGATTCAGCGAAACAATGCTGATCACCGGAATACCGAAGTCACGCTCCACTTCCTGGATTGCCGACAGTTCACCGTTGCCACGCTCCTGACGGTTCAGCGCGATCAGCACGCCGGCAGCCTTGGCGCCTTCCTGGGAAGCGATGATCTGCATCACTTCACGGATTGCGGTTCCGGCGGTGATCACGTCGTCGATGATCAGCACGTCGCCGGTCAATGGCGCGCCGACCAGGCTGCCGCCTTCGCCGTGGGCCTTGGCTTCCTTGCGGTTGAAGCACCATGGCAGATCGCGGTCATGGTGCTCGGCCAATGCCACGGCGGTAGCCGCCGCCAAAGGAATGCCTTTGTACGCTGGGCCAAACAGCACGTCGAACGCAATGCCGCTCTCGACGATGGCTGCCGCGTAGAAACGACCCAGCTGCGCCAGCGCAGAACCCGAGTTGAAAAGGCCGGCATTGAAGAAGTAAGGACTGGTACGCCCGGACTTCAGGGTGAACTCACCGAAGCGCAAAACGCCGCGATCGATGGCAAAACGAATGAAGTCGCGCTGATACGCTTGCATGAAAAAAACCCCAAATACCACGGATTTAGCTAATTAGGTAGACGCCGTGTATCATACACGCACGCGATTTTTGGGGCCATTTATGCGGATCATCAGTGTGAACGTCAATGGTATTCAGGCTGCAGTCGAGCGTGGTTTGCTCAGTTGGCTGCAGGCACAGAATGCCGACGTCATCTGCCTGCAGGACACCCGCGCCTCCGCCTTTGAACTGGACGATCCAGCCTTCCAACTGGATGGCTACTTCCTTTATGCCTGCGATGCCGAAGTTCCCGCCCAAGGTGGCGTGGCTTTGTACTCGCGGTTGCAACCGAAGGCTGTCATCAGCGGTCTCGGCTTTGAGACGGCCGACCGCTACGGGCGCTACCTGCAAGCCGATTTCGACAAGGTCAGCATCGCGACCTTGCTGCTCCCTTCGGGGCAGAACGGCGATGAAGACTTGAACCAGAAGTTCAAGCTAATGGACGATTTCGCCCGTTATCTGGATAAACAGCGGCGCAAACGTCGCGAGTACATTTATTGTGGCTCGCTGTACGTGGCGCAACAGAAGCTGGATATCAAGAACTGGCGCGATAGCCAGCAATCCCCGGGCTTCCTGGCGCCAGAGCGTGCCTGGATGGACGAGATTGTCGGCAACATGGGGTATGTCGATGCCCTGCGTGAAGTCAGCCGTGAAGGCGATCAGTACAGCTGGTGGCCAGACAACGAACAGGCCGAGATGCTCAACCTGGGCTGGCGTTTCGACTACCAGCTGCTGACCCCGGGCCTGCGCCGCTTTGTCCGCAGCGCTCGCTTGCCACGTCAGCCGCGGTTCTCGCAACACGCGCCGTTGATCGTGGACTACGACTGGACGCTGACGATCTAAGCGTCATTTCGCAGCCGCAAAAAAGCCGACAGAGATGTCGGCTTTTCCATGGGCGCTGATTGACTGTCAGACCGCTATCGCGAGCAGGCTCGCTCCCACAAAGGCATCCTCACCGAGCATTACTTGATCGGTCGCCAAGTGAAGGGGTAACGGTAAGCCACGCCCTCATTCGCCTTGACGCCGCCAATGATGGTCAGCACCACCGCCGCGATCACCAGCAAGCCAAACAGCGGGATGCCGATCAATACGAACATCAGCGGGATACAGATCGTGGCTGCCACCGCCACGGTGATCTGGAAATTCAGCGCTTCCTTGCCCTGCGCGTCAATGAACGGGTCCTGCTCGCGCTTCATCTGCCACAGGATCAGCGGCCCGATCAGGCTGCCGAACGGAAACCAGTAGCCAAGAAACGCCGACAAATGACAGAACATCGCCCATTGCCTGACTTCCTGGCTCGGTGCGGGTGCGGGTAGCTGGTCGTCATTCATGGCGTTCTCCTTATCCTGGAATGAGTTCGAATACTCAGTCGGCCAACGCAGCGTTCTGCAGATCGAAAATATCGTTCATGCCTTTCTTCGCCAGCTCCAGCATCGCGTTCAGCTCTTCAGGMTGGAACGGCGCGCCTTCAGCGGTGCCCTGCACTTCGATGAAACCACCGGTGCTGGTCATCACCACGTTCAGGTCGGTCTCGGCAGCCGAGTCTTCCAGGTAGTCCAGATCCAGCACTGGCTCGCCCTGGTACATGCCCACCGACACGGCAGCAATCATCTGCTTGAGCGGATCACCGCCTTTCAGGCCGCCGCGTTTCTTGATCACTTTCAAGGCGTCGACCAGCGCAACCATGGCGCCGGTGATCGAGGCAGTACGCGTACCGCCGTCGGCCTGGATCACGTCGCAGTCAACGTACAGGGTCACATCGCCCAGCTTGGACATGTCCAGTGCAGCGCGCAGGGAACGACCGATCAGACGCTGGATCTCCAGCGTACGGCCGCCTTGCTTGCCGCGGCTCGCTTCGCGCTGGTTACGCTCGCCAGTGGCGCGCGGCAGCATGCCGTATTCGGCGGTCAGCCAGCCTTGGCCCTGCCCCTTGAGGAAGCGCGGCACACCGTTTTCGACGCTGACGGTGCAGATCACCTTGGTATCACCGAACTCGACCAGTACAGATCCCTCGGCGTGTTTGGTGTAGTTGCGGGTAATGCGGATCGAGCGGAGCTGATCGGCAGCGCGACCACTTGGACGTTTCATAGGGGAACACCTGTACGGAGGACGGAAATCTGCCGAGCATTATAGGGCGGCCGGGCGCGCCTGGGCACATCTAAAAAACCCAAGCGACGAGCGAGGGCTCTGAACCGCGCCTTGCGACGACCTGCTGCGCTTTGTCACACGCGCCATTTGGGAGCATCCGCCGCACTGCGCTACAATCCTGCGCCTTTGCAGCCTGTGGGCTTTAATTCATCTAACCAGGTCCGTTGAGCCCGTAGGGTTCGGCGCAGGCCTGAATCGCGAGGTACCTCCATGGTGCACAGCATGACCGCCTTCGCCCGCGTCGAAAAAGCCGGCAGCCAGGGCACCCTGAGCTGGGAGCTGCGCTCGGTCAACAGCCGCTACCTGGAACCGCACCTGCGCCTGCCAGAGTCCTTTCGCGACCTCGAAGGCAACGTGCGCGAAGCACTGCGTCAGGGCCTGTCGCGCGGCAAACTTGAGTGCACCCTGCGCTTCACCGAAGAAACCGCCGGCAAACCGCTGCAAGTCGACCGCGAACGCGCCGCGCAACTGGTCGCCGCCGCCGAGACCGTCGCCAGCCTGATCAACAATCCTTCAGCCCTCAACCCGCTGGAAGTGCTGGCCTGGCCTGGCGTGCTGGTTGCCGATGCAAGCGACCCGCAAGCGCTCAACGCCGAGGCGCTGGCCCTGTTCAATGAAGGCCTCAAGGAACTCAAGGCTGGCCGCGAACGCGAAGGTGCAGAGCTGGCCCGACTGATCAACGAACGCCTGACGTCCATTGAAGAAGACGTGGTGACCCTGCGCGAACTGGTTCCGCAGATGCTCGCCACCCAGCGTCAGAAGGTGCTCGACCGCTTTGCCGACATGAAGGCCGAGCTCGACCCGCAGCGCCTGGAACAGGAAATGGTCATGCTCGCGCAAAAAAGCGACGTCGCCGAAGAACTGGACCGCCTGAGCACCCACATCATTGAAGTTCGCCGCGTGCTCAAGTCCGGCGGCGCTGCCGGTCGGCGCCTCGACTTCCTGATGCAGGAGCTCAACCGCGAAGCCAATACACTGGGCTCCAAAGCCTTCGACCCGCGCAGCACCCAGGCTGCGGTCAACCTCAAAGTGTTGATCGAGCAGATGCGCGAACAAGTGCAGAACATTGAGTAAGGCTACCCTGACATGACCCACAGCACTGGCACCCTGTACATCATTTCCGCCCCGTCCGGCGCTGGCAAAACCAGCCTGGTCAAGGRCCTGATCAACGATCTTCCACAGATCCGGCTTTCGATCTCGCACACCACCCGCGCCATGCGCCAGGGCGAAGTGGACGGGGTGAACTACCACTTTGTCGACCGCGCCCAGTTCGTGAAGATGATCGAGCACGGCGACTTCCTGGAGCGCGCCGAAGTGTTCGGCAACCTCTATGGCACTTCGCAAAGCCACCTGCAGCAGACCCTGGATGAAGGCCACGACCTGATCCTGGAAATCGACTGGCAAGGCGCCGAGCAGGTGCGCAAGTTGATGCCGCAAGCGCGCTCGATCTTCATTCTGCCGCCCTCCCAGGAGGCCTTGCGCCAACGCCTGCACGGCCGTGGCCAGGACAGCCACGAGATCATTGAAGGCCGGATGCGTGAAGCGGTCAGCGAGATGAGCCACTACGTCGACTACGACTACCTGATCATCAACGATGATTTCAACCAGGCGCTGGAAGACCTGAAAGCGATTTTCCGCGCCAATCAGCTGCATCAGAAACGTCAGCAACAGCGTTTCGGTAAATTACTTGCCGAATTGCTGGGCTGAATCAGCTCTTCCCAAAACCGCTGCAAGGGCTTTACATTGGTACTTGCAGCGCGCTGAAGGGCTTGGTTAAAAAATCAGCGCTTCCCTAATCGCTGGTGATTTTTTAAACTGTTGAGTCCGCTCGCCCAACCGGGCAGCGCGCATATTGCATTCGCTCCGAGGAATACCATGGCCCGCGTAACCGTTGAAGACTGCCTAGAACACGTGGAAAACCGCTTTGAGCTGGTCATGCTCTCTACCAAGCGTGCCCGTCAACTGGCCACCGGCGGCAAAGAGCCTCTGGTCCAGTGGGAAAACGACAAACCTACCGTTGTGGCCCTGCGTGAAATCGCTGAAGGCCTGATGAGCTACGAGTTCATCGCCAATGCTGAAATCGTCGAAGACGAACCGCTGTTCGCAGCGTTCGAGGACGAGTCCAACGAGGCCGTCTAAGTCCATGCCTGGTCGACGTAGTACGGCGCGGGGTCACAGCCATCGGCAGGAGTCATCATGCCGAGCATAGACGCCCTCGCCGAACGCTTATCGACCTACCTCGGCACCGACCAGGTCAACCTGGTCCGCCGAGCGTACTTCTACGCCGAACAAGCCCACGACGGCCAGCGCCGCCGCAGCGGCGAAGCGTACGTCACGCACCCGTTAGCGGTCGCGAACATTCTTGCCGACATGCACATGGACCATCAGAGCTTGATGGCCGCGATGCTGCATGACGTGATCGAAGACACCGGCATCGCCAAGGAAGCGCTCTCTGCGCAGTTTGGCGAAACCGTGGCCGAATTGGTCGACGGGGTCAGCAAACTGACCCAGATGAACTTCGAGACCAAAGCCGAAGCCCAAGCCGAAAACTTCCAGAAAATGGCCATGGCCATGGCGCGCGACATTCGCGTGATCCTGGTGAAACTGGCCGACCGCCTGCACAACATGCGCACGCTGGAAGTCCTGTCCGGTGAAAAGCGCCGGCGGATCGCCAAGGAAACCCTGGAAATCTACGCGCCCATCGCCAACCGGCTGGGCATGCACGCCATCCGCGTAGAGTTCGAAGACCTGGGCTTCAAGGCCATGCACCCGATGCGTTCCGCGCGGATCTACCAGGCGGTCAAACGCGCCCGGGGCAACCGCAAGGAAATCGTCAACAAGATCGAAGAGTCCCTTAGCCACTGCCTGGCCATCGACGGCATTCAGGGCGAGGTCAGCGGTCGCCAGAAACACCTCTACGGCATCTACACGAAAATGCGCGGCAAGCGCCGGGCTTTCAACGAGATCATGGACGTCTACGCGTTCCGGATCATCGTCGACAAGGTCGATACCTGCTACCGCGTGCTCGGTGCCGTGCATAATTTGTACAAACCGTTGCCAGGGCGCTTCAAGGATTACATCGCGATTCCCAAGGCCAACGGCTATCAGTCGCTGCACACCACGCTCTTCGGCATGCACGGCGTACCGATCGAAATCCAGATCCGTACCCGTGAAATGGAAGAGATGGCCAACAACGGCATCGCTGCCCATTGGCTGTACAAATCCACTGGCGACGAGCAGCCAAAAGGTACTCACGCCCGCGCCCGCCAGTGGGTCAAGGGCGTACTGGAAATGCAGCAACGCGCCGGCAACTCGCTGGAATTCATTGAAAGCGTGAAGATCGACCTGTTCCCGGACGAGGTCTACGTGTTCACGCCAAAAGGCCGGATCATGGAGCTGCCAAAAGGCTCCACGGCGGTCGACTTCGCTTACGCGGTGCACACCGACGTCGGCAACAGCTGCATCGCCTGCCGGATCAACCGTCGCCTGGCGCCGCTGTCCGAACCGCTGCAAAGCGGCTCGACGGTCGAGATCGTCAGCGCTCCGGGTGCACGCCCGAACCCGGCGTGGCTCAACTTCGTGGTCACCGGCAAGGCCCGCACGCATATTCGTCACGCGCTGAAACTGCAGCGCCGCTCCGAGTCCATCAGCTTGGGCGAACGCCTGCTGAACAAGGTGCTCAACGGTTTCAACAGCTCACTGGAAAAAGTCCCGGCCGAGCGCATCAAGGCGATGCTCAACGAATACCGCCTCGAACTGATCGAAGACCTGCTCGAAGACATCGGCCTGGGCAATCGCATGGCCTATGTCGTCGCCCGCCGCCTGCTCGGCGAAGGCGAACAGTTGCCAAGCCCGGAAGGTCCGCTGGCGATTCGCGGTACCGAAGGCCTGGTGCTCAGTTACGCCAAGTGCTGCACGCCGATCCCGGGCGACCCGATTGTCGGCCACCTGTCCGCCGGCAAAGGCATGGTCGTGCACCTGGACAACTGCCGCAACATCAGCGAAATCCGCCACAACCCGGAAAAATGCATCCAGCTCTCGTGGGCCAAGGATGTCACCGGCGAATTCAATGTCGAACTGCGCGTCGAGCTGGAACACCAGCGCGGCCTGATTGCCCTGTTGGCCAGCAGCGTCAACGCTGCGGACGGCAACATCGAAAAAATCAGCATGGACGAACGCGACGGTCGTATCAGCGTGGTCCAACTGGTGGTCAGCGTGCACGACCGTGTACACCTGGCCCGCGTGATCAAGAAACTGCGCGCCTTGACCGGGGTGATTCGCATCACCCGCATGCGTGCCTAGCTCGTCCATACAGCCCCCCAATTACAAGGAGTCATACATGACCAAGACTGTTATCACCAGCGACAAGGCCCCGGCCGCCATCGGTACTTACTCCCAGGCGATCAAGGCTGGCAACACCGTCTACATGTCCGGCCAGATCCCGCTCGATCCAAAAACCATGGAACTGGTCGAAGGCTTCGAAGCCCAGACCGTCCAGGTGTTCGAGAACCTCAAAGCCGTGGCTGAAGCCGCTGGCGGTTCGTTCAAGGACATCGTCAAACTGAACATCTTCCTCACCGACCTGAGCCACTTCGCCAAGGTCAACGAGATCATGGGCAAATACTTCGACCAGCCTTACCCAGCGCGCGCCGCCATCGGCGTGGCAGCCCTGCCAAAGGGTTCGCAGGTTGAAATGGATGCCATCCTGGTCATCGAGTAATACGCACGGCGCAGCCTCCCAGGCTGCGCCGACTTCGTTCTGTAAGGATCTCCTCATGCGCAAAGCGCTAGCTCTCTCGTTGCTCGCGGCGTTTCTCGGTGGCTGTGCCAGCAACCCTGCCGACCGTGACATCAGTGGCACCTGGATCAACCAGTCGGCAATCGATGCGGCGGCCAAGGGCGGCCCGCTGCGCGAAGCACTGCAAGCCTATGGCCCGAACCTGGAGTGGGACGTCAACACCAAGGCCGGCCAGGCGCGCTACACAAACGGTTTCGAGAACGTCGAAGGTAAAATGCTCGGCGGCAAATCCGATGCCTGGAAAGTCGAGTTTTATGGCAGCGCTGCCACCGAATTGAAGCGCGACGGCAAACAGTTGCACCAGGTGGCCAACGAYAACGAGCCCGAGCAACTGTTTGACCGCGCCAAAGACATCGCCCCCGAAGGCGCGCCGATTGGCGCCAGCTTCGAGCGCGCGCTGTACTCAGCGTACCTGGGCGGTAGCTGGAAGATCGTCAACGGTCCGGGCGAAGGCAGCACCGTGCAGTTCCAGGCCGATGGCGCCGTTCAAGGCCTGCCCGGCGCTGACCGCTACGCGCTGTGCCTGGCGGGCGACTGCGCCTCCATGAGCGGCGGCCACGACACGGTCTGGCTGCAACTGAGCGGCCAGGGCAACCCGTGGATCTTCACCCGCAACGGCAAACAGATGGAGATATTCCAGGCAGTCAATGGCGCCCAGGCGGACGAAGTCCCTTCGTTCACCCCTGGCAATCGCCAATGGACACTGGAAAAACAGTGATCCTGCTTTAGGATCACCAAAGAACCAATGTGGGAAGGGCCGGGCGACGTTCGCCTGCTCGCGATGACGGTGTAACAGTCAGCATTAATGCTGAATGTTATGGCCTAATCGCGAGCAGGCTCGCTCCCACAGTTGTTTTGGGGTGCTTGAAAGTCAGCTGCGGCCTTCAATAATCGCTGCATACCCTTCACGAAAGCTCGGATAGCGCGGTGTCCAGCCCAGCGCTTTGGCGCGGGCGTTGCTGCAACGCTTACTGCCCGTACGGCGCACGCTGGCATCCTCCGACCATTCGGTTACCCCAAGGTACTCGCGTAACCAACCCACCACCTCCGCCAACGGCGCGGGCGCGTCGTCGACGCCGATATAGCAGTCATCCAGCGCCTCGTCGCGCTCGGCACGCAGCAACAGGAACGCCAACAACCCGGCTGCGTCATCCACATGAATCCGGTTGGCATACAGCGGTGGATCAACCGCGACGCGATAGCCCTGCCGCACCTGACTCAACAGCCACTCACGACCCGGGCCGTAAATCCCGGTCAAGCGCACCAGACTCGCAGGAGTGCCACTGTTTAATGCGATCTGCTCGGCTTCCAGCATCACTCGTCCGGAATAGCCGGCCGCTTGAGTCGGCGACATTTCATCGATCCATTCACCGTTCTGCTGCCCGTACACGCTACTGCTGGAGACAAACAGCAAGCGCTTCGGTGCCTGACCGTAGTCGTTCAGCCATTCCAGCACATGCTGCAAGCCCTGGACATAAGCGGCGCGGTAACCGGCTTCATCGTGATCGGTRGCAGCCGCGCAATACACCAGGTAATCCACCGCACCGACGGGCCAGGTCGCCGGGCAGTCTTTATTGAACAAGTCGCCAGCAACGCCAATAACGCCCTCGGGCAGGCGCGAGATGTCACGCCGCAAGCCATGAACCTCCCACCCCGAGGCCAACAGTTGAGTGGCCAGACGGCCGCCAACATCGCCACAACCGGCGATTAAAACAGAAGGCGCGGACATCAAAAATCTCCCATCAGAAAGGTACAGGCTAGCCTTGGTATTGGACACGCGGCTAGCAATCAAAGAAAAAAAGAGACTCTATTACTTTTGTTAACAAGAATTACTTGCAATAATGCCCGCCACTTTTGTTCTCGGCCCGCGAGGCCTGGAAGGACATTAAACCCTCTTTTTCTCTCAGGTCCGGCCAGCATGACACGTAATTCACTCTCCGCTTCGCCAACCACACTTGCTCGTCCCACTCGCGCCCTGAGCGCGGTCGCCGCGCTGCTGTTCAGCTTGCTGCTGGCCCCGACCGCTACCTTCGCCGTCGAGCCCACCGTCGCCACCCCACCGGCTGCAGCAGCGTCCGCGCCAGTCGCTGCTGATCATGCTGATCACGCCGCCCCGGTCGTGGCACCCGTCGCCGCCGACCCGGCACTGGCCGCCGAAGGCGCTGCCGCTGACGCACCTGAAGTCCTCGAAGCCGACAACTCCCTGGGCATGGCCCACGACCTGTCACCGTGGGGCATGTACCAGAACGCCGACATCATCGTGAAAATCGTGATGATTGGCCTGGCCATCGCCTCGATCATCACCTGGACTCTCTGGATCGCCAAGGGCCTTGAGCTGCTGGGCGCCAAGCGTCGTCTGCGCGGTGAAATCGCCAGCCTGAAAAAAGCCACCACCCTTAAAGAAGCCAGCGCCAGTGCGGCCAAGGAAGGCACCCTCGCCAACCTGCTGGTCCACGACGCCCTCGAAGAAATGCGCCTCTCGGCCAACAGCCGTGAAAAAGAAGGCATCAAGGAACGCGTCAGCTTCCGCCTCGAGCGTCTGGTGGCCGCCTGCGGTCGCAACATGAGCAGCGGCACCGGCGTGCTGGCCACCATCGGTTCCACCGCGCCGTTCGTGGGGCTGTTCGGCACCGTGTGGGGCATCATGAACAGCTTCATCGGTATCGCCAAAACCCAGACCACCAACCTCGCCGTCGTCGCCCCCGGCATCGCCGAAGCCCTGCTGGCCACTGCGCTGGGCCTGGTGGCCGCGATTCCTGCGGTGGTCATCTACAACGTCTTCGCACGCTCCATCGCCGGGTACAAGGCCCAGGTGTCCGACGCTTCGGCGCAGGTCCTGCTGCTGGTCAGCCGCGACCTCGACCACCTGCCGCCCGAGCGCATCCCTTCGCAACCGCACATGGTCAAAGTAGGGTAATCCGCCATGGGCTTGCATTTAAAGGAAGGCGCGGACGACGATCTCGCCGAGAACCACGAAATCAACGTCACGCCGTTCATCGACGTGATGCTAGTGCTGCTGATCATCTTCATGGTCGCCGCCCCGCTGGCCACCGTGGACATCAAGGTTGATCTCCCCGCCTCGACCGCCAAACCGGCGCCGCGGCCAGAGAAACCGGTGTTCCTCAGCGTCAAGGCCGACCAACGCCTGTACCTGGGCGAAGACGAAGTCAACGCCGAAACCCTCGGCGCGACCCTCGATGCGCGAACCCACGGCAAGAAGGACACGACCATCTTCTTCCAGGCCGATAAAGGCGTGGACTACGGCGACCTGATGCACGTGATGGATGCCCTGCGGGCGGCCGGCTACCTGAAAGTCGGCCTGGTCGGACTTGAGACGGCAGCCAAAAAATGATCACGACGCGCCAAAAGCTGACGCGTTACGGCGCTAGCCTGGTCGTGGTGCTGGGCGTCCATGCGGTCGCGATTCTGCTCGCGCTCAACTGGAAGTCCTCACCGCCCGTCGAGCTGCCGCCGATGGCGATGATGGTCGAGTTGGCGCCGCTTCCGGCACCGCCACCACCCGCACCGCCCAAGGTCGTCACGCCGCCGCAGCCACCGACCCCGGTCGAAGAACTGCCACTGCCGAAACTGGCGGAAGCGCCAAAGCCGACGATCTCGGTGCCCAAGCCGGTCAAACCCAAGCCCAAGCCTCAACCGCCCAAGCCGGTGGAGAAAAAGCCCGAGCCGCCGAAAGAAAAACCGGCCGAGGAAAAACCCAGCGACACACCGCCGACCAACACTCCGACGGAGAAATCCGCGCAACCTGCCCCAGGCCCATCGCCAGCGCAGACTGCGGCCAAGGAAAGTTGGCAAGGCACGCTGCTGGCGCACCTGGCCAAGTACAAGAAGTACCCGCCGGCCGCCCAATCGCGCGGCAAGGAAGGCTTGAACCGTCTGCGCTTCGTGGTCGACGCTCAAGGCAACGTGCTGTCTTACGAGTTGGTCGGTCGCTCCGGCAACGCCGATCTGGACCGGGCCACCCTGGAAATGATCCGCCGCGCCCAGCCGCTGCCCAAGCCACCGGCCGACATGCTGAAGAACGGCTCGATCGAAATCGTCGCGCCGTTTGTGTACTCCCTGGAAAAAGGCCGCCGTTAAAACGCGTTGCCCCCTGTGGGAGCGAGCCTGCTCGCGATGATGGCAGTCCATCCAACATCAATGTTGACTGGTCCATAGCTATCGCGAGCAGGCTCGCTCCCACAGATCTTTGCAATCAAAAGGCACCGAAAGGTGCCTTTTGCATATCTGCCAGCGCCAAACAGGCATTGCCCAGTGTCGCGCTCCGCCCTCTGTCTGATAACGTGCGTCTATCGATTGCAGCCGGTATGCTTGGCCGCATCATCATGGACGCCCGCTATGACCCTCACAGAATTACGCTACATCGTTACCCTCGCCCAAGAGCAGCACTTCGGCCACGCAGCCGAGCGTTGCCACGTCAGTCAGCCGACGCTGTCGGTGGGCGTGAAAAAACTTGAAGACGAACTCGGTGTGCTGATTTTCGAGCGCAGCAAAAGCGCGGTGCGCCTGACCCCGGTCGGCGAAGGCATCGTCGCCCAGGCCCAGAAAGTCCTTGAACAAGCCCAAGGCATTCGCGAACTGGCCCAGGCCGGCAAAAACCAGCTGACCGCCCCGCTGAAAGTCGGCGCGATCTACACCGTCGGCCCGTACCTGTTCCCGCACCTGATTCCACAACTGCACCGGGTTGCCCCGCAGATGCCGTTGTACATCGAAGAAAACTTCACCCACGTGCTGCGCGACAAACTGCGCAACGGCGAACTCGACGCGATCATCATCGCCCTGCCGTTCAACGAAGCCGACGTGCTGACCCTGCAACTCTACGACGAGCCGTTCTACGTCCTGATGCCGGCCCAGCACCCGTGGACCGAAAAAGAATCCATCGACGCCGGCCTGCTCAACGACAAGAGCCTGCTGCTGCTCGGCGAAGGCCACTGCTTCCGCGACCAAGTGCTCGAAGCCTGCCCGACCCTGGCCAAAGGCAACGATGGCGCCAAACACACCACGGTCGAATCCAGCTCGCTGGAAACCATTCGGCACATGGTCGCTTCCGGCCTGGGCATCTCGATCCTGCCGCTCTCGGCCGTCGACAGTCACCACTACTCACCCGGCGTGCTCGAAGTGCGTCCACTGTCGCCGCCAGTGCCGTTCCGCACCGTGGCCATCGCCTGGCGCGCCAGCTTCCCGCGGCCCAAAGCGATTGAAATCCTCGCTGACTCGATCCGCCTGTGCTCGGTGGCCAAGTCGCCAGCGGTTGCGGGGTAAGCAGTAGCAATGGCTGAGCTGTCGCAAGTCTCGGTCACGGCACTCAAGGGTGTCGGCGAAGCCATGGCCGAAAAACTCGCCAAGGTCGGCCTGGAAAACCTCCAGGACGTACTGTTCCACCTGCCGCTGCGTTACCAGGATCGCACCCGCGTGGTGCCGATCGGCCACTTGCGGCCGGGTCAGGACGCGGTGATAGAAGGCACCGTCAGCGGCGCCGACGTAGTGATGGGCCGGCGCCGCAGCCTGGTCGTGCGCCTGCAGGACGGTACTGGCGGGCTCAGCCTGCGCTTCTACCATTTCAGCAACGCGCAAAAGGAAGGCCTGAAACGCGGCACCCGCGTGCGTTGCTACGGCGAGGCCAGGCCCGGCGCGTCGGGGCTGGAAATCTACCACCCGGAATACCGCGCCATCACCGGCGACGAACCGCCGCCGGTGGATGAAACCCTGACGCCGGTCTACCCGCTCACCGAAGGCCTGACCCAACAGCGTCTGCGCCAACTGTGCATGCAAACCCTGACCTTGYTCGGCCCCAGCAGCCTGCCTGACTGGCTGCCGCAAGAGTTGGCGCGGGACTACCAACTGGCGCCGCTGGCCGACGCGATCCGCTACCTGCATCACCCGCCAGCGGACGCCGATGTCGACGAACTCGCCCTCGGTCATCACTGGGCGCAGCACCGTCTGGCCTTTGAAGAACTGCTGACCCATCAGCTGTCGCAACAACGCCTGCGTGAAAGCATGCGCGCGCTGCGGGCGCCGGCCATGCCCAAAGCCACCCGGCTGCCGGCCCAGTACCTGGCCAACCTTGGCTTCCCACCGACCGGCGCGCAGCAACGGGTGGGCAATGAAATCGCCTACGACATGAGCCAGCACGAGCCGATGCTGCGGCTGATTCAGGGCGACGTCGGCGCCGGTAAAACCGTGGTCGCCGCCCTCGCCGCCTTGCAAGCGCTGGAAGCCGGTTATCAAGTGGCGCTGATGGCGCCCACCGAAATCCTCGCCGAACAGCACTTCATCACTTTCAAGCGCTGGCTCGAACCGCTGGGCCTGGAAGTCGCCTGGCTGGCCGGCAAGCTCAAGGGCAAGAACCGCGTCGCCGCGCTAGAACAAATCGCCAGCGGCACGCCGATGGTGGTCGGCACTCACGCCTTGTTCCAGGACGAAGTGCAGTTCAAGAACCTCGCGCTGGTGATCATTGACGAACAGCACCGCTTCGGCGTCCAGCAACGCTTGGCGCTGCGGCAGAAAGGCGTTGGCGGGCGGATGTGTCCGCATCAGCTGATCATGACCGCCACGCCGATTCCACGCACCTTGGCGATGAGCGCCTACGCCGACCTCGACACCTCGATCCTCGACGAACTGCCGCCCGGTCGAACCCCGGTCAACACCGTGCTGGTCACCGACACGCGCCGGGTTGAAGTCATCGAGCGAGTGCGCGCCGCGTGCGCCGAAGGGCGGCAGGCGTATTGGGTGTGCACGCTGATCGAAGAATCGGAAGAGCTCACCTGCCAGGCCGCCGAAACCACCTATGAAGACCTCACCGCCGCCCTCGGCGAGTTGAAGGTCGGCCTGATTCACGGGCGCATGAAGCCGGCGGAAAAAGCCGACGTCATGGCCCAGTTCAAGGCCGGCGCGTTGCAGTTGCTGGTGGCGACCACGGTGATCGAAGTCGGCGTCGATGTGCCCAACGCCAGCCTGATGATCATCGAAAACACGGAACGCCTCGGCCTGGCGCAACTGCACCAGTTACGCGGTCGCGTCGGTCGGGGCAGCGCCGCCAGTCACTGCGTGCTGCTCTACCATCCGCCGCTCTCGCAGATCGGCCGGCAACGCCTCGGTATCATGCGTGAAACCAACGACGGTTTTGTGATCGCCGAGAAAGACCTCGAACTGCGCGGTCCCGGCGAAATGCTCGGCACCCGCCAAACCGGCCTGCTGCAATTCAAGGTCGCCGACCTGATGCGCGACGCCGACCTGCTGCCGGCCGTGCGCGACGCGGCCCAGGCATTGCTGGAGCGTTGGCCGCATCACGTCGGCCCGTTGCTCGACCGCTGGCTACGCCATGGGCAGCAATACGGCCAAGTGTGAGCAGTGTCTCAGTTTCTGGGCGATGGTTTTAAACAAGCTGGTTATACTCCTGCAATTGTTTGAAAACGGACACACACCATGACCGAAGTTGCCCTCGCACCCGAAGCCCCGCACGCTCCGTCTGTTATCCGGCTGCTGCTCGGCAAGTTGGGCATCAGCTACGCCGAAGTGCTCGATCGCCCGGGCCTCAACCCCGCTCGCAAAGTACAAGCGGTGTTGGTCGACGATGCTGTCGGCGCGCTCATGGTGCTGTTCCCGCAGAGCCAGTTGCTGGACCTCAACCGTCTCGCCGAACTTACCGGCCGCCGGCTCACCGCCGTGCCGACCGAGCGCCTGGAGCGCATGCTCGGCAAACACAACCTGAGCTTTCTGCCCGGCCTGCCGGCGCTCACCAGCTCGCCGTGCCTGTACGAAGAAAGCCTGCTGCGCGAACCACTGTTGCTGATCAACTCGGGTGAGCCGGGCGTGCTGCTGGAAATCACCAGCGAAGACTTCAAGAGCATGCTGACCAAGGCCAGCGCCGCGAACTTCGGCGAAGCCCTGAGCCGCATCCGCCCGAACCTCGACCGCCCCGACGATGACCGCGAGGAAATCACCCAGGCGGTGCAGGCCTTCACGGCGCGACGCATCCAGCAACGCCTGGAAGCGACCATCGAGATTCCGCCACTGGCCGAAACTGCGCAAAAAATCATCAAGCTGCGGGTCGACCCCAACGCCACCATCGACGACATCACCGGCGTCGTCGAAACCGACCCGGCGCTGGCCGCGCAAGTGGTGAGCTGGGCGGCGTCGCCGTACTACGCGTCGCCGGGCAAGATTCGTTCAGTGGAAGACGCGATCGTCCGCGTGCTGGGTTTCGATCTGGTGATCAACCTGGCACTGGGCCTGGCCCTGGGCAAAACCCTGAGCCTGCCCAAGGACCACCCGCAACACACCACGCCGTACTGGCACCAATCGATCTACACCGCCGCCGTCATCGAAGGCCTGACCCGCGCCATGCCGCGCGCCCAGCGTCCGGAAGCTGGCCTGACCTACCTCGCCGGCCTGCTGCACAACTTTGGCTACTTGCTGCTGGCCCACGTCTTCCCGCCGCACTTCTCGCTGATCTGCCGCCACCTGGAGGTCAACCCGCACCTGTGCCACAGCTTTGTCGAGCAACACCTGCTGGGCATCAGCCGCGAACAGATCGGCGCGTGGCTGATGCGCTACTGGGACATGCCGGATGAACTGTCCACCGCGCTGCGCTTCCAGCACGACCCGAGCTACGACGGCGACTACGCCGAGTACCCGAACCTCGTCTGCCTGGCCGTGCGCCTGCTGCGCAGCCGTGGCATCGGCTCCGGCCCCGACGAAGAAATCCCCGATGCCCTGCTCGACCGCGTCGGCCTGACCCGCGACAAAGCCAACGACGTCGTCAGCAAAGTCCTCGAAGCCGAAGTGCTGCTGCGCGAACTGGCGTCGCAATTCACCCAGCCTTAAAAGCCTCGCTCCCACAGGATTAAAGTATCCCTGTGGGAGCGGACTTGCCCGCGAAGAATCCAACTCGGCCTGATGGACCAGACCATAGCTTCATACAAGCACTTCGCAGCAGTCAGCCTAAATAACGCACTATGATTCCCCGGTCCTGAAGGGTGTCATTATATCCACAAACAACGATTCGGTTATCTGTCGTCAATGCGCTGCCATTGGAGATATAACCTTTGAAGATACTCCAGCCTCCCCCTCCATAAGTCGTGTCCAGAGAACCACCAGGAAGGAAGCGTGCCGTTAGGATCGAGTAAAGTTCCTCGCTACTCGCACGGTAGCCCAAGCCGGTAACCATTATTTTTCCATCCGCCTGAAACCCGAGCCATGCCCAGGACAACTCCATGAAATCAGAAATCAATGGCTGGCCATTGTTGAAATCTGGACTTAGGCGTCCACTGAGGTTAAGGGCAACAAGCATGCCACTGAATTTGCTTTCGTCAAGGAAGCCAGCTACAAGTGTTCCGCCATTGGTTGCCAGTTTCATCGAATAAAAGGAAGCTCGTCCCTTGTCACCGGAAAAGCTTGCAACACCACGGTTACCGTATTGATCATCCAGTTTGCCATTGTGGTCATAGCGGATGACAAACGCTGCAAGGTGCCCTCTCTCATTCAAATTGTAATCACCACAGACCAGCACYTTTCCATCAGGCTGAATCAACACATCACGCGGACGATTAGCCTGCTCCGATACGCCCGGAATCTCGATATTCAAAAAACCCGTTTGGTTAAAAGTCGTATCCGTCGAACCATTTGGATTAAGTCGCAGCACAATACCGGTCGGCAAATATGCAACCCCCCGATTGATGACCAAAATGATTTTTCCATCTTGAGCGACTGCGGCTTTAACCACAACTTTAGGAATACCGTCAAATGCCGTAGTTTCCGGACCACTCAAGTCAGCGGTATTGAAAATTCGCATGCCCGTTTGGTTGAAGTCGGTATTCAACTCTCCATTACTGCGAAGCCTGATAACCGCCATGCGCGCCGGATAACTAACAAAGCCTGCTCCCCCAGAAACCAGCCAACCACCATCGTCCAGTTGGCATAGATGGTTCGGCATAAACCGCTCCGGCGCCACCAATAATGGCAAATCAACAACGCCACCGAAGCCAAATGTATTATCGAGCGTCCCATCCTCATTCAGCCTCGCCACCTTGGCCGCC
>NZ_JBFTLU010000041.1:0-17318 GCF_056396605.1 Pseudomonas sp. 05T35 | reverse complement strand
CGCTACAGGAGCGGGTGCTGCACGACCCGACGGCGTTCATGCAGTTGCTGCAGTTGCTGACGATTCCGGTCAGCGAGATGTTTCGCGACCCGGCGCACTTCCAGGCCATTCGTCAGGAAGTGGTGCCGCTGCTCAAGACCTATCCTTCGATCAAGGTCTGGATTGCCGGGTGCAGCACGGGCGAAGAGGTCTATTCGATGGCTATTCTGCTGCGCGAAGAAGGCTTGCTGGAGCGCACCATCATTTACGCCACTGACATCAACCCACGCTCGCTGGAAAAGGCCAAGCAGGGGATTTTCTCGCTGGCGAACATCCGCGCCTACACCCATAACTACCAGCAGGCCGGTGGTCAGTGCTCGTTCGCCGACTACTATACGGCAGCGTATGACCACGCGATTTTCGACAAGACCCTGTGCGAGAACGTGACCTTTGCCGATCACAGCTTGGCGACTGACAGTGTCTTTTCAGAAACTCAATTAATTTCATGTCGTAATGTATTGATTTATTTCAATAAAAAATTACAGGATCGCGCCTTCGGGCTGTTTCATGAGTCGCTGTGTCATCGTGGTTTCCTGGTGCTGGGCGGCAAGGAAACCCTGGACTTCTCGACTTATGGCAAGCAGTTCGAACCTTTGGTCAAACAAGAACGGATCTACCGCAAGCATGCTGAGTAATATCCAGGCCAAATTGCTGATCGTCGACGATCTGCCAGAGAACCTGCTGGCGCTCGAAGCGCTGATCGCCCGTGAAAACCGTACGGTGTACAAGGCGCTATCCGCGGACGAAGCCTTGTCATTACTGCTGCAACACGAGTTCGCCATCGCCATCCTCGATGTGCAGATGCCTGGCATGAACGGCTTCGAACTGGCCGAATTGATGCGTGGTACCGAGAAGACCCGGAGCATTCCGATAATTTTTGTCAGTGCTGCAGGGCGCGAGAGCAATTACGCGTTCAAGGGGTACGAAAGTGGTGCGGTAGACTTTTTGCATAAACCGCTGGATATCCACGCGGTGAAAAGCAAGGTCAACGTGTTTGTCGACCTGTACCGGCAGCGCAAGGCGATGAAGCTGCAGGTCGACGCCCTGGAGCAAAGCCGTTGTGAGCAGGAGGCGTTACTCAAGCAATTGCAGGTCACGCAGAACGAACTGGAGCAGGCCGTGCGCATGCGCGATGACTTCATGTCGATCGTCGCTCACGAAGTCCGTACACCGTTGAACGGGCTGATCCTTGAAACCCAACTGCGCAAGATGCACCTGGCCCGGGACAATGCTGCGGCGTTTACCCTGGACAAGATGCACGCGATGGTCGATCGCGATGAGCGGCAGATCAAGAGCCTGATTCGCTTGATCGAGGACATGCTCGATGTGTCGCGGATTCGCACCGGCAAGCTGTCCATTCGCCCCAGTCGTTTTGACCTGGCACAGTTGACGGGTAACCTGTTGCAGAATTTTGCACCGCAGGTGGAGTCTGCCGAGTCGTCGGTAACGTTTTTCGCGCCGCAACCGGTGGAAGGCAATTGGGATGAGTTTCGCATCGAACAGGTGGTGTCCAACCTGCTGACCAACGCGCTGCGTTACGGTGCCAAGCGTCCGATCGAGGTGCGCGTGTACAGCCAGGACGGCGAAGCGCGGATGGAGATCAGGGACCAGGGGATTGGCATCAGTGAGGAAAACCAGAAACGTATTTTTCAGCAGTTCGAGCGTGTGTCGGCGAAAACCGTGGTGGCCGGGCTGGGTTTAGGGCTATTTATTTCCGAGCAAATCGTCGCCGCCCATGGCGGATCCATCACCGTTGAGAGCAAGATTAATCAAGGTTCGTTATTTCGTGTTTGCCTACCGCTGCAGGAAAACAGACAAAGCAACGCAACCTCTGCGTGACCGAAGGGTCGTATCAGCAGCTATTGACCGAACAAAGGCTTCCCATGAGTGAAGATGCACAAGACGTCGTATTGATCGTTGAAGATGACCCCTCGATCCTGATGGTACTGGTCGCCTATCTATCGGGTGAGGGCTATCGGGTTTTGCAGGCTGTAGATGGCGAGCAGGCTTTCGAAATTCTCGCGAGCAAACCGCACCTGGATATGATGATCACCGATTACCGTCTGCCCGGTGGCATCTCCGGCGTACAGATTGCGGAACCTGCTGTGAAGTTGCGACCTGAACTCAAGGTGATTTTCATCAGCGGTTACCCGCAGGAAATTCGTGAGTCCGGCAGCCCGATCGCGCAAAAGGCGCCGATCCTGGCCAAGCCGTTCGATCTCGACGAGTTGCAGGTCTTGATGCACGAAATGCTTTCGTAAGCCCCACGCAATCCTCCGAGCTGCCGAAGGCTCGGGCCGCGTTCGGACGATCTTTCCGGGATCAAAGATCGCAGGCTACGCCAGCTCCTACGCTGGTTCAGGTGTATCGAGGATATCCAGTGCACGATTCACCGCGTAGGCAAGCTTAAACACCCGTCGTAGCAGCTGCCGAGCCTGCGAGGCTGCGTTCGGCGGCGAAGCAGTCGTAATATCAAGCAACATGTTCGTTCAGGAAAACAGCGTTCACCGGATTGGCGAGGACTGCGTCCTCGAACGCAGCCTCGCGGGCTCGACAGCTGCTACGGGGGGCGGCACTGTAATTGGCTGTTTGATCGTTCCCACGCGCATCTATCGAACCTGGTGGTCTTTTAGAGTCCCTGCTGCAACGCCGGATCATCCGGATTCATCTGCTCAAGTTGTGCCAGCAGCACCTGAACGTTCTGCAGCTGGCCACTTTCCTTCCAGTAGTTGATCAACGTTACCCGCGCCTTGCGGTCGGCCGGGTGGCGCTGAACGATTTCCTGAAGCTGCTTTTGCGCGGCTTCCAGTTCTTCCTGGCCGTGCAAGGTGGTTGCCAGGTCGTAGCGGTATTCCCTGTTGTCGGGCGCAAGCTCCACTGCTTTTGAAAGGCCGAGCAAGGCAAACTCGCTTTGCCCGTGATGCAGCAGCCAAAGCCCCAAGGCATGTTGCAGGTAGGCGGAGTCGGGTTGGGCCTGCAACTGTCTGGCCAGCATTTGTTGGGCTGCATCGGCCTGGCCCTGTTTATCCAGGACCTCGATCTGCATCACCAGCGCCGGCAAGTTGCCCGGGTCCAGGCGCAAGGTCTGATCGAGCGCTTGTTGGGCTTCTTTCAATTGGGCGTTGTGCAGGTGCAGGCGAGCCAGTTGGTATTGGGTCTCGGCGCTTTCGGGCTGACTGTTAAGCGAGTGCTCATACTCGTCGATGACCTGCTGCAAAGGGCCGAAGTACAACCCCAGATCATCCGGCGAAAGCCCCAGCAACGCGTTCGCGGTGGCAAAACGCACGGCTTGCTCGTGGTCGTCGAGCAATGGCCCGAGTAACAGGCTGCGTTGGCCATTGGGCACCAGCCCGACGATGCTTTTGATCGCCGCCTGGCGAACCTCGGCCACAGGGCTTTGCAGGTCGGCGTCTGCCAGTTTCAGTGCCTGCGGGCTCGGGTAATTCGCCAGTTCGGCATGCAACAGGACACGGCGCGTATCCGACAAGTCCGGACGTGCCAGTTGCTGGTAGAGCACTCGCGCCGCACCAGGTTGGCCGTTACGGGCCTTTTCCATGGCGTCGTGATAGCCCTGCTTGACCGCAGGAGGCACCTCTGGCGTGGTACTGCGCAGAGAAAACCAGGCAATGCCGACGGCAAACAGGACCAGCAGGCTGATGTACAGGTAGCGGCGAGGCATGGGCATGCAGGAATCCGGAATCTGACAGTGTTTGCAAAGCTGCCAGCATCGGTCAGCTGGCGCTGCGAGTCAAACCCGGGACATGGTTAAAACCATACTTGATCGGTACATGTCGAGCTGAAACCTCTCACGTGTCGTCGCAGTGACTACGCTTGCTGGAGATGACTCGACGAGCGTTGCCATGCAAGCGTTGCTGCAGTACTTCAAGGCGATCCTCCACCCCGGTCCCGGGGTGTTGCTGTTTGCCTTGAGAACGATCACCGCCGGGTTGCTGACACTGTACCTGGCCTTTCTTTTTGACCTCGATCAGCCCAAATGGTCGATCATGGCCGTGGTCATCGTCAGCCAGCCCCTGGCCGGGATGGCGCTTGCCCGCAGTTTTGGCCAGGTCATCGGCACTACGCTCGGCGCGGCCGTGGCCGTGGTGATCATGGCGATCTTCCCCCAGGCGCCGGTGCCTTTCGTAATGACGTTGTCCCTGTGGCTGGCGCTGTGCACCGCCGGTGGCACCTTGTTGCGCTACACCAGTTCCCAGGCATTTGTGCTCAGCGGCTATACGGCAGTAGTGGTGGGGCTGTTGGCAGTGCCTGATCTGGAGGGCACCTTCCTGTTGGCCGTGACTCGCGTGACCGAGACGTTGCTGGCGGTTGCCTGTGTCTGTGTCGTCAGCCTGCTGACCGCGCGTCCGGAGGCTGTGGCCAAGGATTACTTTGCCAGGATCGATCAGGTGATCAAGCTGCTGGCAACCCATGCCAGCGCGGTCATTCGGACCGAGGAAAGCGAGGAAGACTTCCACCGTCGGCAAATGCAGCTGCTTGGGCAGATCAGCGCGCTGGAGGGCGTACGCCGGCATTTGTATTACGACGCGCCGCGTTTGCGCAGTGCCGACGACCTGGTGCAATTGCTTGGCAATCAACTGCTGTTGCTGACCGCGCGGCTCACCGCATTGCGCCATCAGCGCGAGCTGTTGCTCGAACGCTGGGAAGGCGAGATCCCTGCCGAAATCCAGCATTTGCTGAACGAAGAGCTGACCTTTCTCGATGAGTTGGCCCGGCAGGGGCGTGCGCTGTCCAGCGAGAAACGGCACCAGTTTGCGGCGTTGCAACAGCGTTTCGATGCACTGGCCTACCGTTCGGAGCAACTGACCGAGCCCTTGAAGGCCACCTTGCGCTCTCTGTCATGGTCACTGCGCTGGGAACAGGCGCGAATGCTGCAGCAGCTTGAAACGATTCTGGAGTTGAGCGACGCGATCCAGAGCGGACGCAAGGCCAGTAGCGTGTTTCGCGGTCAGGCCAATCCGCTGCACCTGGATTTCACCCTGGCGACGATGAACGCCATCCGTGCGTTCTGCGCATTGATGGTGGCTGGCCTGATATGGATCGAAACCGGTTGGGACGGCGCCCGGGGCGGGATGATTGTGGCGGGGATCCTCTGCTCGTTGATGGCGACGTTTCCCCGCCCGTTGTTGGCTGCCCAGAGTTATGCCCGGGGCCTGGGGCTGGCGCTGGTGGTGTCGGCGGTGCTTGAGTTTGCGCTGGTGCCGATGATCAGTAGCTTCGAGCTGTTGGCCCTGTTGCTGGCGCCATTGCTGTATGCCGTTGCGGTGGGGTTGTCCAGCCCGTCAACCACGGGGACGGGGATCGGGCTGGGATTGTCGACGTTTCTGTTATTGGGCCCGCAGAACATCGGGTTGGGGCAGAACACCGCGATCCAGTGGTTTGAATTTGCTGGCGCTTACACCTGCGCCRCCGTGCTGGCGTTGAGTGTGTATGCCTTGATCTTTCCCTTCAGGCCCGTTCTGCGTATTCGCCGGCTGCACCAGGAAAATTGCGAGCAGGTCTATGCCTTGCTGAAAAAACCGGCCACCGATGAAAACCAGTTTGCCTTCGAGAGTCGTCTGGTCGACCGTCTGACCACGATGCTGGGGCTGTTGCCAGCCATCCAGGACAAGCCGGCGCGCGACCTGTTCGAGGTCAGCCTCGGCTGTCTGGCCCTGGGTATTGCCTTGAACCAGCTCAGGCAGCAGGGGCAGAACAACGTGCTACTGAGCCCGCAGACGCAAACCCGGTTGTTCGCCACCGTTCGGGAAGTCGGGCGGCTGGTCGCCGGTCGGCCGAACATCGAAGTGGATCGTGTGCTCGACAGCCTGCACGGCTTGGGCGATGAGCTGGACGCGCTGCACTGCAGCGTCCATGAACACCTGTGGTCAGTGTTTCGCATGCGTGTGGCGTTGTTGATCGTGGTGTCGTTCCTGGAGCGCCACCGTGGCCACTTTGAGCCTGTCACCTTGCAAGGAGTACCTGCGCTTGACCATTGATCTGGAAATAGGCGGCGTCTATCTGCCACCGATTGCCCAGGCGCTGCTGCTGGGCTTGCCGATTTTCCTGGTGCTGGACTGGTTCCTGCGGCGCCTCGGTGTATTGCAATTCGTCTGGCATGAAGCCTTGTTCGAAGGCGCGTTGTACGCCTGCGTGTGCGCGATGTTGATACTGGCGATGGGAGCCTGATGCCTTGAAGAAGATCCTTGCCCAACTCTCGACACTGGCAGTGGTCGTGCTGGCTTTTGTGCTCGGCTGGTTTGCCTGGGAGCATTACACCCGCGCACCCTGGACCCGGGACGCACGGGTGCGTGCCGATGTGGTGACCTTGTCCGCCGATGTTGCAGGACGCATCGTGCGCCTCGGCGTGCAGGATAACCAGCATGTGGAGAAGGGGCAGCTGCTGTTGGAAATCGATCCCTCGCGTTACACCCTGGCGGTGGAACATGCCAAGCGTTCGGTGGAAGTGGCGAAGGCCTCACTGGGGCAATCGCAAGCCACCATCGTTGCCAGCCAGGCGCTGCTCAAGCAGCGTCAAAGCGAGGAGCAGCGTCGACGGACCCTCAAGGAACGCATGGCGGTCTCTGGCGAAGAGTGGGAAAAATCCAGTACCGAGGTGTCGGTGGCCCAGGCCGATTTGCTGCGCAGCCAGGCCAACCTGGGGTTTGCCCAGGCCAATGTGCAACTGGCCATCGCCGCATTGGCCGAGGCTGAACACGATCTGGAGCGCACCCGGGTCGAATCGCCGGTCAGTGGCTATGTCACCAATCTGCTGACGCGGCAGGGCGATTACGCGACCGCGGGCGGTCCGCTGGTGGCGCTGGTGGACAGCGACTCGTTTTATATCAGCGGCTACTTCGAAGAAACCAAACTGCCGCGAATCGCGGAGGGTGACCGGGTCGATATCGACTTGATGAGTGGCGAACATTTTGGCGGCACCGTGCAAAGCATCGCTTTCGCCATTGCCGACCGGGAGAACCTGCCCGGCGGCCGTTTGCTGGCCAACATCAACCCAAGCTACACCTGGGTCAAACTGGCGCAACGGGTGCCGGTACGGATTCAGATCGACGCCGACTACGCCGGCAAAAACACGCTGCGCGCCGGGACCACGGCTACGGTGACTGTCCAGGAAACCCGCAAATCCGACGATCACCGCTAACACGGGAGAGTGTGGGGAGTCACCCCTGTTTGCAGGCAAAAAAAAGCCCCGCGACCGAATGAGGCGCGGGGCAAAGAAATTGGTTGGTTGCGGCCAACCAAAGGAGCTCTTGAAAGGGGTTACCTGCTGGCGACTGTCTCGGGTTGCCAGCCACCGCCGAGGGCCTTGTAGATGGCGACGATGCCACGGTAAAGATCAACCTCGGCCTGGGCCTGGGAGTCCTCGGCGGCCAGGCGCTCACGTTGCGCGTCGAGCAGCACCAGGAAATCCACGGTGCCTTCGCGGTAGCGAATTTGCGCGAGGTCGGCGGCAGCGCGGCTCGATTCGCTTTGGCGAATCAGCGAGATCAGGCGTTGCTGGCGTTTACCGTAATCGGAGAAGGCGTTCTCCGATTCTTCCAGCGCTAACAACACTTGCTGCTCGTAGGTCGCCAGGGCGCCTTCGGCGTTAGCATCGGCTGCCCGCAAGCGAGCGCGCACGCTGCCCAGGTCGAAAGCGGCCCAGGTAATGCTTGGGCTGAGCGCCCAGGCGCTGGCTGCCGAGGAGCCGATCTGCGAGCCGCGCCCGGCGGTGAAGCCGAGGAAGCCACTGAGGCTGACCCGTGGGAACAGATCGGCCTTGGCCA
Source organism: Pseudomonas sp. 05T35 (assembly GCF_056396605.1). NCBI lineage: Bacteria > Pseudomonadati > Pseudomonadota > Gammaproteobacteria > Pseudomonadales > Pseudomonadaceae > Pseudomonas > Pseudomonas sp. 05T35. Next base: position 9,498 of record NZ_JBFTLU010000041.1, on the reverse strand, counting down.
CACCGATTCGCGCAGTGGCGGCAGCCAGTTTACGCTCGGCACTGCGGATATCCGGACGGCGTTGCAGCAGCTCACCCGGATCACCAATCGGCAAGGCCTTGGCAATCGCCGGCAAGTTGGCCGGGCTGAGGTCGACGGTCAGTTTGTCTGGCCGCTCACCCAGCAGGGTGGCGATGCGGTTGCGTTGGCGTACCTGTACCTCTTGCAGCTGTGGCACGCTGGCTTCGACGGAGGCGAGGCGGGCATCGGCGCGAACCACATCGAGCTGATCGCCGACACCGGCATCACGCAGGCTCACGGTGATCTTGCTCGACTCTTGCTGGTTCTGCAGGTTGGCCAGCGCGATTTTTTCCCGCAGTTGCGCACCGCGCAGTTGACCGTAAGCGTCCACCAGTTCGGCAATCATGCTGACTTGCAGTTGGTGCAGGTCGGCTTCGGCCACTTGCTGATCGGCATCAGCGGCTTCCAGGTTGCGCTGGATGCGCCCGAACAGGTCGACTTCCCAGGCCATGTCCAGGCCCAGGTCATAGCGCTCGCTGTTGACGCGCTGAGTGGTCTGGCCGGGAATCTGGCCCTTGGCCAAATCGCTGCTGGCGCGGCTGGTGACGTTGGGTGTGGTCTGGGTGACTGCGTCATCGCGAAACGCACGAGACGCCTTCAAGCGGGCATACGCCACTCGCAGATCACGGTTGCCCTGCAACGACTGGGTCACCAATTGATTGAGGATTGGATCGTCGAACTGCTGCCACCAGACACCTTCAAAGCGTGCGCGGTCGAAGTTCTTCTGGCCGTTGGCGCCGTCGGTGGCGGCCGTGATGTTGGCCGCCTCCGTTGCCGGGGTCTTGTAGTCCGGGCCGACGGCACAGGCGCTCAGGGCCAGTACCAGCAAGCTCGGCAGGAAGGCTTTCAGGCTCATTGTTGCGCCTCCAGTTTCAGGGCCTTGGCCGCTTTGCGGGCATCGCTGCGCTCCACAAAACGACGGATCAATACGTAGAACACCGGCGTCAGCAACAGACCGAAGAAGGTCACCCCGAGCATCCCGGAGAACACCGCCACACCCATGGCGTGACGCATTTCTGCACCGGCACCGCTGGAGAACACCAGAGGCACCACGCCCATGATGAAGGCGAAAGAGGTCATCAGGATCGGCCGCAGACGCAGACGGCAGGCTTCCAGTACCGCGCTGAGCGGGTCCAGGCCTTCCTCTTGCTTGTCCTTGGCGAACTCGACGATCAGGATCGCGTTCTTGCAGGCCAGTCCCACGAGTACTATCAAGCCGATCTGGGTGAAGATGTTGTTATCGCCACCGGAGAGAATCACCCCGGTAATCGCCGACAGCAGGGTCATCGGGACGATCAGGATCACCGCCAGTGGCAGGCTCCAGCTCTCGTACTGCGCCGCCAATACCAGGAACGCCAGCAGTACGCAGAGCGGGAACACGAACAGCGCGGTGTTGCCAGACAGAATCTGCTGGTAGGTCAGGTCGGTCCACTCGTAGGTCATGCCGTTAGGCAGTTCGTCCTTGAGCAGTTTTTCGATGGCCTGTTGCGCTTGGCCGGAGCTGTAGCCAGGGGCTGCGGCACCGTTGATTTCAGCGGTGATAAAGCCGTTGTAGTGCATCACGCGGTCCGGCCCCGAGGTGTCGCTGACCTTGATGAAGGTCGCCAGCGGGATCATCTCGCCTTTGTTATTACGCACTTTCAGCTGGCCGATCTGATCCGGTTCGAGGCGGAACTGCTGCTCGGCCTGAACGTTGACCTGATAGGTGCGACCGAAGCGGTTGAAGTCGTTGGCATACAACGAGCCCAGGTAGATCTGCAGGGTATCGAAGATGTCGCTGACGGCCACGCCGTGGGTCTTGGCTTTTTCACGGTCGATGGCGGCATCGACCTGTGGCACGTTCACGGTGTAGCTGGTGAACAGCCCGGCCAGTTCCGGCACGCTGCGGCTCTTGGCAATAATGTTCATGGTTTCTTTGTACAGCTCGTCATACCCCAGGTTGCCCCGGTCTTCGATCTGCAGGCGGAAACCACCGATGGTGCCCAGGCCTTGTACCGGCGGCGGCGGGAAGATCGCCATGTAGGCTTCCTGAATCCCGGCGTACTGGCCGTTCAAGGCACCGGCAATGGCACCAGCCGATTGGCTTGGGTCTTTGCGTTGGTCGAACGGTTTCAGGGTGACGAACACGATGCCGGCGTTAGGGCTGTTGGTGAAGCCGTTGATCGACAGGCCAGGGAAGGCCACCGCGCTTTCCACGCCAGGCTGTTTAAGGGCCAGGTCGGACATGCGCTTGATCACATCTTCGGTGCGGTCCAGGCTCGCTGCGTCCGGCAGTTGGGCGAAGGCCACCAGGTATTGCTTGTCCTGGCCCGGCACGAAACCGGTTGGCGTGTTCGAGAAACCGAGGAACGTCAGCGCCATCAGGCCGGCGTACAGCAGCAGGGCGATACCGCTGCTGCGGATCACACGACCTACAGTGCCGACATAACCATGGCTGGCACGATCAAAGAAACGGTTGAACGGGCGGAACAGCCAGCCACCGAAGATCCCGTCGAGGACTTTCGAGAAGCGGTCCTTCGGGGCGTCATGGCTCTTGAGCAATACGGCCGCCAACGCTGGCGACAGGGTCAGCGAGTTGAAGGCCGAGATCACCGTGGAGATCGCAATGGTCAAGGCGAACTGCTTGTAGAACTGCCCGGTCAACCCGGAGATGAAGGCCGCCGGGATAAACACGGCACACAGCACCAGCGCGGTGGCGATGATCGGTCCGGTTACTTCACGCATGGCGCGCTTGGTCGCTTCGACCGGTGTCAGCCCGAGGCCGATATTCCGTTCGACGTTTTCCACCACCACAATCGCATCGTCGACCACGATACCGATGGCCAATACCAATCCGAACAATGACAACGCGTTCAGCGAGAAGCCGAACAGGTGCATCACGGCGAACGTACCGATCAGCGATACCGGGACTGCCACCAACGGAATGATCGAGGCGCGCCAGGTTTGCAGGAACAGGATCACCACCAGCACCACCAGAATCAGTGCTTCGAACAACGTGTGCACCACCGCTTCGATGGAACCGCGAACGAAAATCGTCGGGTCATACACGATGCTGAAGTCCATGCCTTCGGGGAAGCTCTTCTTCAGCTCGGCCATTTTGGCACGCACTTCGTTGGAGATCTCGATAGCGTTGGAACCCGGACGCTGGAAGATTGGGATGGCCACAGCCGGCTGGTTATTCAGCAGGGAGCGCAAGGCGTACTGACTGGAACCGAGTTCGACGCGAGCAATGTCCTTGAGGCGAGTGATTTCACCGTTTTCGCCAGAGCGAATAATGATGTTCTCGAACTCTTCCTCGGAGACCAGGCGACCTTGGGTGTTGACCGAGAGCTGGAACGCGGTGGCGTTCGGCGCAGGCGGCGCACCCAGGGCACCGGCGGCGACCTGACGGTTCTGTTCGCGAATCGCGTTGACCACATCGGTCGCGGTCAGGTTGCGCGAAGCGGTCTTGTTCGGATCGAGCCAGACCCGCAGCGAGTAGTCGCCCATGCCGAACAGTTGCACGTCACCGACGCCGCCCAGCCGCGCCAGCTCATCCTTGATGTTGAGCAGGGCGTAGTTGGACAGGTAGAGCATGTCGTAGCGCTTGTCCGGCGAGGTCAAGTGCACAACCATGGTCAGGTCGGGCGAGGCCTTGTCCACCGTGATACCGATCCGGGTCACTTCTGCGGGCAGCTTGGGCTCGGAGCGGGTGACGCGGTTCTGTACCTGTACCTGAGCGTTGTCCAGGTCGGTGCCCAGCGCAAAGGTGATGGTCAGGGTGATCTTGCCGTCAGCGGTGGACTGCGAGGACATGTACAGCATGTTCTCGACGCCGGTGATGGCTTGCTCCAGCGGAGCGGCCACGGTTTCACCGATGACTTTAGGGTTGGCACCCGGGAAGTTGGCGCGAACCACCACGGTCGGTGGCACGACTTCCGGGTATTCGCTGATCGGTAGCTGGAACAGCGAGATGCTGCCGGCGATCAGGATCAGCAGCGAGAGCACCGCTGCGAAGATCGGCCGTGAAATGAAGAATTGGGAAAAATTCATCGGAGTTGTCGTCCCTTAACCGCGTGGAGTCGCAGCGGCGAGTTTCACAGCCGTACCCGGCGCAACCTTGGCAGGTGCGACTTGGGGCAGGTTGCTGGCTTCAAGCGCTTGGCGTTGTTGAGCGAGGGCCGCGAGGGTTTCCTGGCTGGCCATCGGGATCACTTCAGGTGTCACCGGGGAACCCGGACGTACCCGTTGCAAGCCCTTGACGATGATCGTGTCGTCCTTGTTCAGGCCGCTGCGCACAATGCGCAAACCTTCGATCTTCGGGCCCAGTTCGACGGCGCGATAAGCCGACTTGTTGTCGGCGTCCATCACCAGTACAAACTTTTTACCCAGGTCGGTGCCGACGGCTTCGTCGTTGATCAGCACGGCGGAATAGGTCCCGCTGCCCACCAGTTTCAGGCGAGCGTAGAGGCCGGGGGTGTATTCGCCCTTGCTGTTGTCAAATACGGCACGACCACGGATGGTGCCGGTTTTCGGGTTGACCTGGTTGTCGACGAAGTTCATCTGGCCCAGGTGTGGGTTGCCTTCTTCATTGGACAGGCCAAGGTAAACCGGTGTGGTTTGACCGCGTTGGCCCTGGCGGGCGAGCTGGGTGTACTTGAGGTACACACGCTCATCGGCGTCGAAGTAGGCGTAAATCTTGTCAGTGGAGACCACACTGGTCAGCGGAGTGACATCCGCGGTGACCAGGTTGCCGGCGGTGATTTCCGCACGGCTGACGCGGCCGCTGATCGGTGCGGTGACGCGGGTGAAACTGAGGTTCAGTTTGGCCAGGTCCAATTGCGCCTGGAGGGCGCCGACAGCGGCTCGGGCTTCTTGGGCGGCGCTGCTGCGCGAGTCGGCCAATTCTGCAGAAATCGCATTGCTGGCGCGCAGGCGTTCACCGCGTTGGGCTTCATTTTCGCTGCGGGTAGCATTGGCTCGGCCCTGGGCAACCAGGGCTTCAAGACGGCGGACTTCGGCCTGGAACGGGCGAGGGTCGATCTGGAACAGCAAATCGCCCTTTTTCACAAGGGCGCCTTCGGTGAATGCGACTTCGTCGATCTGGCCTGACACTCGAGGACGAATCTCGACGGTTTCCGGTGCTTCGAGGCGGCCGGTGAAATCGTCCCATTCGTTGACCGGTTGTTCCAGCACCTTGGCCACGCTGACTTTGGCCGCAGGCATGGCGGCAGCGGTGCCCGGGGTCTTGCCGCAAGCGCTCATCACCATCAAGGCCAAAACGGCCAAGGGGAAGCGCAAATGTTTGAATGACTGTTCCATGGATGCATCCGCCACTGTATTGAGATGGGCGGATAATGCTTGGCGGGGCTGTATCAAACGAATCGAATGAGGCAAAGGTAACTATCATTCGGAATGATATAAGCGCGAAGTAAGCCCTCTAGCATGGGGTTTTTGTTAGGTGGCTATCAATTGGCTCAAACGCAATTCAGTGTTGCGGGGAGTGCAAAGATCGGACGGATTGTCAGGCGGGTCAACTGGTATAAGCAAAGAGACGGCCATTGCGGCCGTCTCGATAAGCGTCTTGTGAACCAGGTTCAGTTGATCCCTTTTGGGTTCGGCCCGAAACGGTTGTCGCCAGGCTGGCTGTCCTGGACCATGAAGACAATGTTCACGATAGGCAGCAAGATCCACCAGCCACTGCGGTTAGTGTCGTGCATCCGGCGAACAGCTGCCGCCAGACCAGGCAGAAACACGGCAAGGCTATAAAGGTTGTAAATGTACCCTTTGCCACCCAGCAAGGCCTCAATAACGATAAGCCCTAAAGAGATCCCGAGGTTGATCAGAATAAACATCCAGTATTCGCGGCGGCTGGCGCGGCCTTTAAACTCGGCATATTTCTTGAGCACTTCAAGGTACGGATTGCCGGTTTCTGGTACAGCGTTTGACGCTGCACGTGTTGGCTGGAACGCCTGAGGTGCGCCACATTGTGGGCAGGTCGTAGCAGTGCTGTGAATTTCCTTGGCGCAACCACGACAAAAAACCATGCTCATATTTTTTCCCTAAAATTAATCAAACGACAGTCCAACAAAAATAAACGTCGCAATGGCCGATAAGACGACACCGGCGATCGCCAGGTTATTTCCGGATTTTTTTTGGTTAATGCTGATGATGCCGCAAATGAGACCTGTGACGGAGAGAGCTCCCAGTCCAATGAGGGTATCTCTATCCCATTCAGAGTCATCAAGCAGGCTGAGTACGCAGAGGATGCCCAATATTAACGAGAGGATGGCCAGCCACGGCGAACCAACGTCACTCGTTGCAGCGATAGCAACGTGTTGGCTCGCGCCGCATTGGGGGCACGTTGGGGCCGTCTCGTGAATTTCCTTGGCGCACGCACGACAAAAGACCATTGCCATCGTTTTCCTTAACGTCTAATGCTAAATACCCGCCTCATTATCGACCAAGCCTGGAAAAACTTTAGGATTATTTAAAATAAATTTCGGTAGGGTTTACTCACTGCTGTCGGAGTCTGTCCGGATCCCGGTGCTGCCTTGATGGYGCGGTCACAAGCCGGCCAGCGAACGCAACATTGAAAGTGCAGGGCGCCCCTCTCTGGCGCCCTTTTAGAACCACAAACTCTGAATCGTCTACACCGTATCCCTGGTCATACGCTCATCAATGGCTTAGGCCGTATTTCGGTCGGAATAAGTTGCTTGCCAGTGCAGAATCTGCTGTTGGATATTCCAATGAATAATGTGCTTGTAGAGTTTCTCGACGAAGGCCACTTCGAACCCGGCGGCGACTGCCCACTCGCGACGGTCTTCGAGCATCGCCGCGACCCGCTCTGGAGCGGGGATAGCCCGTTCATTGGCTTTGAATTGCGCAGCGGCTTTTACATATCCCAGGCGTAGTTTCAAGGACTCAAGGATCTGGCGATCATAAAAATCGATGCCTGCCCGAATATCATTGAGGTTTTCGCAGGCTTCAGGTGTTTTAAGTGGCGACATGGTGCTTGTCTCAAGGTGTGTTGAAAATAGCCAATTTCAGATGACGTCGAATCGGGGGCAGATCTCCCTGACGGAGTTTGAAGGTCGTCGCTCATTCCCTACTTGTTTGACATGCGCGCCCCCGAATCGCCAGGCATCCGTCTCAAGCTCGGTAATGACCTCATCGATCAATGCGTCGATCATTACGTTGTCGTGATGATGGGGTGTCGTTATCAAGTGCGCTGTATCGCCAGATACCGCCAGGCAATATTTCTTCGCAATCCTCTGCGACGGACAAGGAAACACTACGGTGATGGAGTTCTCGTTGCGCCAGGCACCAATACCTGCAGCCTGGAATCGATCCACCGCATACTGGGCTTTTTCCAGGCAGTGGTGGATACGCTGGCGCCAGTCAGCGAACGAGTGGCTGCGTAGCGCCGCCCACATCATCAAGGGTGTATGGCCATTGCGCGAGCCGCTGATGGTCTTGTCATGGGCCAGGATGTAGTCCACTTCCACCGAGATGCGCGCAACGTCCTTGCGTTTGGCCACGACGATTCCGCAAGGAATGGGCGAACCGATCATCTTGTGGCCGGAAACGCAGATCGAGTCGATGCCATCGGCGAACGAGAAGGGCTGCGGGTGATCGACGAAGGGCAGGATCATCCCGCTCAGCGCTGCGTCTGCGTGCAGGTAGTAGTCATGACGGGCAATGCCCGCCTGCAGCAGACGCTGTTGAATGGTGGCGATATTGTCGACGGCTCCGCGCAGGGTGGTGCCGATGTTGGCGAAGATGATCGGGTGGCGTTCCTGGTCGGCGGTTATTTTTGCCAGCAGGTCGTCGTAGTCGATCTCGCCATTGGCCAGTGACTCGACTGCACGGCATTTGATCCGTAGCAACTTGACGATCTTCGCAACGGAGTAATGGGTGTCTTTCGAGTAGTACAGGGTACTGTTCGGGAACAGTTCACGACCCAGGTAGCAGCCAAACATGTTGCCTTCGGTCCCCCCGTTGGTGACGTAGCCCCAGCTGTCTTCGAGCGCGATGTTGAACAGCTCGGAGAAGTACGTCATGACGTCCTTTTCAAAGTCGAATGAGTTCAACAGGTAGTTGCTGTACTCGTTCCAATCCCCGCAGTTGTTGATCGAAAAGCGCAGGAAACGATGCAACTGGGAGTAATCGAAGTCTGCTGATTCGGGGTACCCGATATTGAAGTACTGATTCGTCACGCAGTGCTGCCAGAAGCGCTCGAGCCTGCTTGTGTCCACCAGTGACCACCAACTGGCGAGCGTGGGCGAGGCCGCCAGCTCTTCGAAGCTCACAGCGATGCCGCGTTCTTTGAGCTCCGCAGCGAGCTTCATCACCCGCAAGGAATCGAGTCCGTAGAAAATCAGGTTTTCCTCCGGGTCCAGGTCTTCACAGTCCTCGACAAGTTGCAGTACGCGGGTGTGTAGCCAGGCGCGGGTGGTTTCCGCCGCCAGGAGTTGGCGTAGTTGCTTTTTGTCGATCTTGCCGACGGCCGTCAGGGGCATGGTCTCGATGAGCCGGATGCGATCGGGCAGTTTGTATTCGGCGATGCCGAGTTCCATCAAGTGGCGTCTCAAGGCGGGCGGTTTGAGATGGGGGTTGCGGGTGACGACGAAGGCGCAGCTCTTTTCCCCCAGTCTGTCGTCGGGCATGGCCACCAGGCCGGCGTGGGTCACGTCCGGGTGGAGGACGATGAGGTTTTCGATTTCCTCCGAGGCGACTTTTTCGCCACCGCGGTTGATCTGATCCTTGACCCTGCCGACGACCCGCAAATCGCCTGTCGGTGTGAGTTCAACGAGGTCGCCGGAATAGTAGTAACCCTCATGGTCAAACGCCTGGGCATTCTGCTCGGGGCTTCGGTAATACCCGCAGAACGTGTAAGGGCCGCGAGTGGCGAGCATGCCAGGCTCGCCGTGCGGGACGGGGATGCCTTGTTCGTCGACGATTTTGATTTCGTCATCCGGGCAGATCGGACGGCCTTGGGTGGTGAAGATCTGTTCGTCAGGGTCGTTCAGGCGGGTGTAGTTGATCAGGCCCTCGGCCATGCCGAACACCTGCTGCAACTTGCAGCCGAGCACTCCGGGAACCTGGCGTGCCAGCGAGTCGGCGAAACAGGCACCACCGACCTGGAGGAGTTCCAGCGATTGCAGTTGCTCCTTGTGCTCCGGCGCGGCCTGCAACCACAAGGCGACTGCACTTGGAACCAGGGCCACGGTATTCACTTCATGGCGCTGAATGATCGAAAAGCACGTCGACGGCTCCGGGCTCGGAGCCATGACGACAGTGCCGCCGGCGTACAGGACGCCCAGGGCGCCGGGCGAGCTGAGCAAGAAGTTGTGCGCCGCAGGCAGGGCGCAGAGAAAGCGTGTTTGTGCAGTGAGCTCGCATACTTGCGCACTCGCCCGGGCGTTGTAGTGATAGTCGTTATGGGTGCGCGGGATG
>NZ_JBFTLU010000040.1:0-16820 GCF_056396605.1 Pseudomonas sp. 05T35 | reverse complement strand
CTGCTGCGCAGCCGAACGCAGCCTGCGGCAGCTGCTACAGGAATCGTGGCGGCGGCAATACGTGAGCGACATCAGCACAGTTTCGCGTCTGCACCGCTCTTGCACCTTTCAACACACACAAACCGCCGCGTGCCGGGTAAACTTCATGCCTTTCAAGAGGAGTTCTCATGAGTTACTACCAGCCGGGCATCCTTGCCACCCCCGTTCCGCCTCAGGCACGTCATTTGTTTTTCGCTCTCGAATCCGCCGAGGCTCTGCCGGCTGCGCTCGAAAACCTGATGAAACTGGTGGACGGCAAGTCGGCGGTGGTCGGTTTTGGCAAGTCGCTGGTCAATGCACTGGACGCGAAAGTAGCGGGGCTGCGACCGTTCCCGGCGATGATTGGCGTTGGCGTCGATAACCCTTCGACCCAGCACGCGCTGTGGTGCTGGCTGCACGGTGAGGATCGCGGCGAGTTGCTTAACCGCAGCCGTGCCCTTGAAGTCGCGCTGGCTCCAGCCTTGCGCCTGGTGCAGATGAACGAAGCCTTCCGTCACATGAGTGGCCACGACCTGACGGGTTATGAAGACGGCACCGAAAACCCCCATGACGAAGCCGCCGTTGCCGCAGCGCTGGTGGCTGAGGGCGAGGACGGTCAGGTGGGTGGCAGTTTCGCCGCGATCCAGCAGTGGCAGCATGACCTGAACGGTTTTAATGCGATGCCGTCCCATGAGCAGGACAACATTATTGGCCGCCGCAAGAGCGACAACGAAGAGCTCGACGACGCGCCGATCTCCGCCCACGTCAAACGCACCGCCCAGGAAAGCTTCACCCCTGAAGCCTTCATCGTGCGTCGCTCGATGCCGTGGATCGAAGGCGATCGTGCCGGCCTGATGTTCCTGGCCTTCGGCCATTCCTTCAACGCCTTCGAAGCCCAACTGCGCCGCATGAGTGGCCTGGAAGACGGCGTCGTTGACGGTCTGTACCGCATGAGCCGGCCGATCACCGGCGGTTACTACTGGTGCCCGCCGCTCAAGGACGGTCAGCTGGATCTGCGTGCACTGAGCATCGGCTGAAGTCAGATGCTGCGTGCACAGTTTTTACTGTGCAGCAGGGGCATAGACTTCGCGGCCGGCGAACCAGGTGCTCAGTACCCGAGTGTCGTGCAGGGCTTTTTCATCGACCTTGAACACATCGCGGTCGACGATAATGAAGTCCGCCTGCTTGCCGGGCTCAAGCGAGCCGATCTGTTGTTCCAGGCCAATGGTGCGGGCGGCATTGACGGTGTAGGCGTAGAACATCGTCTCGCGGTCGATGCCCTCGGCGGCGTTCAATACGCCTTTGGGCCCGACACGGGTGATGGCCTGGGCCATCGCATTGAACGGGTTCGGCGATGACACCGGCCAGTCACTCGCACCGGCAATCGTTGCGCCTTGCTTGAGCAACGAGTGCGCCGGGTACTGATAGCGGAAGGCGAGTGCGCTGACGTACGGCTTGATCATGTCCAGGGTGTACTCGTCAGCCGAGGCCCAGAGAAGCTGCATCGAGGCGATCACATTGAGTGGCTTGAAGCGCGCAAACTCCTTGGGGTTGACCAGTTGCAGGTGAGTGATCGAGTGGGTCACGCCGCTTTGTCGATCCTTGCGTGCCTGCTCGATGCCGTTCAATGACTCACGCACTGCACGGTCGCCAATGGCGTGCACGTGCACCAACCAGCCGCGTTGGTCGGCGGCACTGACCAACTCACCGAAATGCTCCGGATCGATCAGCAGCTCGCCCTGTTTGTGCGAGTTGTTGTAGGGATCGATCAGCGCCGCGCTCTGCGCCGGAAACTCCAGCACGCCGTCGGCGAAGATCTTGATGCCGGGCAAGCTCAGGTTCGGGATGCCCTGGAACTGCTTGCGCACCGAGTCCAATGTGTCGAGGTCAGCCGGGCGGCTTCGCGGGCTGGCCACCAGCAGCGCGGCGACGTGCGCGCTCATAGCCCCGGTTTCAGACAGCGCCTTGTACACCGGCAGGACGCCGACGGTTTTTTCCGTGGGTTTGAGGGCGAACACCGGCTCCCCCGGCGCGGCGTTGGCGGCCGGGTCCATCCAGGCAGTGATGCCCAGACTGTTGTTGAACCGCAGCGCAGCCTGGGCTGCACGCAACAGGTCCGCCGGACTCGCTTTGGGCATGACTGAAGCGACCCGGTCCCACCCCGCGTCCACCAGAAAACCGTTGGGCTCGCCATTTGCCAGACGACCGATGGTGTCGCGCTCGGCGGCGGGCAGAGTGTTGATCAGCGCGGCATCGATCCCGGCCCGCTTGAGCATCACGTTGTTGGCCCAGGCGGTGTGGTGGTCGCTACCGATAAACACGATCGGCACCTGCGCCCATTCTCCCTGATTGAAACGCTGGGCAAGGGCTTCAGCTTGCGCCCAATAGGCCGAACTCATGCCGGCCACACTCAGCACATCGCCGTGTTTTGCCTTGCCGTCGTCACGCCAGCCGCGCAGACGTTTTTCCAGCTCATCGAGACTGACCTGTTCATCTCCCATGTTGGCCGAAGTCAGTTCCAGGCCGCCGAAGATTGCATGTGAGTGGCTGTCGATCAGGCCGGGCATCAGGGTTTTACCCGCCAGATCGATGACCCGGGTCGAGGGCTCGATCAACGCCTTGATCTGCGTGTCGCTGCCAACCTGCAGCACTTTGCCGTCCTGCACGGCCAGGGCCTGGACCTTGGGTTGGGCGTGGTCGGCAGTGAAGATCTTGCCGTTGATCAACACCAGATCGGCGGCGGCCATGGCTTCCATCGAGGCAAAAGCTACGGCGCAGCCCAGAAGTGTCGGGATAACTCTATTCATGTGGGGTGCCTTGTTTTTATTCGTCTGGCAGCGAGACTAGTGGCTTGGCACGCTGGGCAGAACGCCTGAAACCAGCAAAACCCTTTTGCCTGAATGGAAAAACCATGGACACGCTCAGTGCCTTGAAAATGTTTGTCGCGACTGCAGAGCACGGCAGCTTCAGCCGTGCCGCGCAGCAACTGGGCAAGACTCCGTCGGCGCTGACCAAAGCGGTCAGTCATCTTGAAGCGGAGCTGGGTGCGCGCTTGTTCGAGCGCAGCACGCGGCGCACGTTATTGACCGAGGTCGGGCGGCTTTATCTGGAGACCGCGCGTCAGGTGTTGCAGCGCCTGCAAGAGGTCGGCGAAGAGATCCTGCAGATGCAGCATGGTTTGCAGGGCACGCTGAAAATCACTGCGCCGCTGGCCTTTGGCAGGGCCTTTCTCGACGAGGCGAGTGCAGGTTTTCTCGATGAATACCCGCAAATCAGTTTGCACATCGACCTGTGCGACGAGTTCGTTGATCTGCTCGAAAGCGGCTACGACCTGGCGTTGCGTGAAGGTCATGACGACCTGCCCGGACAGATCGCCCGAGTCGTCGGTGAGAATCGCCTGGCCCTGTGTGCCAGCCCGGATTATCTGGCGCGCAACCCGGTTCCGGTGACGCCGCAGACCCTCGATCAGCATCACTGGCTGCTCTATCACCATGCGGCCCTGAGCCGTGAATTCTGGTGGGTCGAGCGCGACGGTCAACGGCTCAGCTTGCCCCAGCCGTCGCGGCCGCGCCTGAAGAGCGACAATTACGACTTGCTGCTGGCCAGTGCGCTGGCGGGACGCGGGCTGCTACACGCACCGCTGTGGAGTGCCGCGCCGTATCTGGCGGATGGCCGGCTGGTGCGGTTGATGGCCGACTACGAGATTGATCCGGACGCGTTCGGTTCGCACATCCTGGCGGTGTACCCCAGCCACCGTCGCGCCACTGCCAAGGTGGCGGTTTTCATCGATTTCATTTCGGATTTTCTGCGGCAACGCAGCTTGGGTTAAGCGTTACGACTGGCGGTTATTGTCAGGAAAACCCGAGAGGAGTACAAATGTACTCCATGACGACTTTGACTCCCCGCCGTACCGCCATCCTGACCTTTATTCGCGAGCGCATCGCGCAGCAAGGTCAGTCACCGAGCCTCGCTGAAATCAGCGAGGCGTTCGGTTTTGCCTCTCGCAGCGTGGCGCGCAAACATGTGGTGGCGCTGACCGAGGCCGGTTTTATCGAGGTCAATCCGCATCAGGCTCGCGGTATTCGCTTGCTCAATCAGCCGCGTCGCCCCGAGTTGCTGGACATCCCGGTCCTCGGGCGGGTGGCCGCCGGTGCACCGATGGGCGTCGATGCCGAGGTGCACAGCCGCTTGTGGCTGGATCCGTCGATGTTCTCGCGTACGCCGGACTACCTGCTGCGGGTTCAGGGCGACTCGATGATTGGCGACGGCATCCTCGACGGTGATCTGGTGGGCGTGCGCCGCAGTGCCGAGGTACGGAACGGCCAGGTCGTCGTTGCGCGGCTTGAGGGTGAAGTCACCATCAAGCGCTTTGAACGGGCAGGGGACAGCATTCGGTTGCTGCCGCGCAACCCGGCCTACAGCCCCATTGTGGTCACCGCCGATCAGGACCTGGCGATTGAAGGGGTGTTTTGTGGCCTGGTGAGGCAAGGGTGATGGGCGCCGTCGTTGCGCTGGATACGCTGTTCAATGGCGGCCAGGTCTGGAAAGGCCGACCCGCGCCGCCGAGCATCAGCCCGCAGCCGACCGGGCATGCGGCACTGGACGCGGCTTTGCCCAGCGGCGGCTGGCCGGAAGCGGCGCTGAGCGAAATCCTTGTCGCCGGGCAGGGTGTGGGCGAATTGCAGCTGGTATGGCCAACCTTGGCCCGGCTGACGACTGCCGGTGAGCGAGTGGTGCTGGTAGCGCCGCCGTATGTGCCGTATCCCCAGGCCTGGCAGAACGCCGGGGTGGATTTGCGGCAGTTGTCGATCATCCAGGCCAGTGACCGCGAGGCATTGTGGGCGGCAGAACAATGCCTGCGTTCAGGCAGTTGCGGTGCGGTGTTGTGCTGGCCGCAGCAGGCGGATGACCGCGCCTTGCGCCGTTTGCAGGTGGCGGCGGAAACCGGGCAGACCCTGGCGTTTGCCTATCGCTCGATCAAGGACGCCATTAACCCCTCGCCGGCAGCCCTGCGCATCGCCATCGATTCAAGACCCGCGCAGTTAAGGGTGCTCAAGTGCCGTGGCGGGCTGGCCCGTTCGGCACCGATTGCCTTCGCCACCGGGCAGTGAGGTTGGCATGCGCTGGGTCTGTATCCTTTTCCCGCAACTGGCGCTGGACGCGGTGTTGCGTCAGCGCAGCGATCCTGACGAACCGCTGGTGCTGCTGAGCGGCCCGGCGCAGCGTCGGGTGTTGCAAGCGGTCAATGCGCCGGCGCGGGCATTGGGGCTGCGTCCGGGCCAGTCGATGACCGCCGCCCAGGCCTTGAGCAAGGCCTTTGTCAGCGCCGACTATGACGTGGCCGAAATCGAGCATTGGCAGCAGTTTCTCGCCGCCTGGGCCTACCGCTTCAGCTCCCAGGTCAGCGTGCATTACCCGCGTGCGGTGCTGTTTGAAATCGAATCGAGCCTGGGATTGTTCGGGCCCTGGCCGCAGTTCGAGGCGCGGTTGCGCGCAGAGCTCTCGGCGCTGGGTTTTCGCCATCGACTGGTCGCGGCGCCCAACCCGCTGGCCGCACGGGTCCTGGCCAATGCCTACGACGGTCTGGCGGTGCCGGACAATGACGCTCTACGGCAATTGCTCGGGCAGATGCCGGTCGACCGGATTGGGCTTGAGCAAACGGTCGCTACCGCACTGTCGCGCATGGGCTTGCGCACCTTGAGCCAGGTTCAGGCGCTGCCGCGTCAAACCCTGGCCCGACGCTTCGAGGCGCAAGTGCTCAAGCACCTCGATACCATGTTGGGCGAACGGCCGCTGGCCTTGGGGTTTTATCTGCCGCCGGACCGTTTCGATGTGCGGATCGAGCTGAATTTCGATGTGCAATCCCATCAGGCATTGCTGTTCCCCTTACGCCGGCTGACCGGCGATCTTTCGGCGTTCCTCTGTGGCCGGGACAGCGGCGTGCAGCGCTTTGACCTGCATCTGGAACACGCCGGGTTGCCGGACACGCTGATCAAGGTCGGCCTGCTGAGTGCCGAGCGCGACCCGGCGATGCTCTTCGAACTGGCCCGCGGAAGGCTGGAACAGGTACAGGTCGAGGCGCCGGTGCGCGGTTTTCGGCTGTCGGCGCAGGACTTGCCAAGCTTCGTCCCGCAGCGCCGGGAGCTGTTCGACGAGCGCCCGCAACAGTCCTTGCCCTGGGAGCAACTGCGCGAGCGCTTGCGTGCGCGGCTCGGGGATGAGGCGGTGCAGGGCCTGGGTTTTCAGTCCGATCATCGACCGGAGTGTGCATGGCTGCCGAATGCACAGCCTCAGGCCTGTCCGGCGCTGCCTGATGTGCAACGTCCCGGCTGGTTGCTGACCGAACCATTGCCCGTGAATGAAGGCTCGGCGCGCATCCTCATGGGGCCGGAGCGCATCGAGTCCGGCTGGTGGGATGGTGCCGACGTGCGCCGCGATTACTACCTGATCGAAACCCGCGCAGGCTCCAAGGCCTGGGCTTATCGTGCGGTGGGCGAGGCCGGGCCGCTGTGGCTGCAAGGCTGGTTCGCATGAGCGCCGGCTACGCCGAACTGCACTGCCTGTCGAACTTCAGTTTCCAGCGCGGGGCATCCAGTGCCCTTGAGCTGTTAGAACGGGCCAAGCGTCAGGGTTACCAGGCCCTGGCGATCACCGACGAGTGCACCCTGGCCGGTATTGTCCGTGCCTGGCAAGCGGCCAAGGCGCTGGAGTTGCCGTTGATCATCGGCAGTGAAATGCGCATCGAAAATGGTCCCAAGCTGGTGCTGCTGGTGGAAAACCTTGAGGGTTATCAGGCCCTGTGCCGACTGATCACCCATGCCCGACGGCGTACGGAAAAGGGCCAGTACCGGGTACTGCGTGAAGACTTCAGTGAACCATTGCCCGGACTGTTGGCGTTGTGGGTGCCGGATGCAGTCGATGTCCTGGAGCACGGCGCCTGGCTGAAAGGTATTTTCGGCGAGCGGCTGTGGCTGGCGGTCGAGCTGCATTGTGGGCAGAACGATGCCCGCCGCCTGGCTGATCGGCAGGCCCTGGCTGCCCGCTTGCAGATTCCGGCGGTGGCCAGCGGCGATGTGC
Source organism: Pseudomonas sp. 05T35 (assembly GCF_056396605.1). Classification (NCBI taxonomy): domain Bacteria; kingdom Pseudomonadati; phylum Pseudomonadota; class Gammaproteobacteria; order Pseudomonadales; family Pseudomonadaceae; genus Pseudomonas; species Pseudomonas sp. 05T35. The sequence continues at coordinate 9,725 of NZ_JBFTLU010000040.1, read as the reverse complement.
ACATGCATGCCCGTGGTCGGCGTGCGTTGCAGGACACCATGACGGCGATTCGTCTGCACGTGCGGGTCGCCGACGCCGGGCAGCGCTTGCACCCCAATGGCGAACGGCACTTGCGCAGCCTTGAGGCGTTGCGCGAGCTGTATCCCGCGTCGTTGCTCGAAGAGACGCTGGTCATTGCCAGGCGTTGTACTTTCGACCTCGGCCAGTTGCGCTACCAATACCCGCGTGAGTTGGTGCCCGAAGGGCAGACGCCGACTTCCTGGCTACGCCGGTTGACCGAACAAGGCCTGAGCAGACGTTGGCCGGAAGGGCCGGACAGCACGGTCATGGCGCTGATCGAAAAGGAACTGAAGCTGATCGCCGAGCTCGGTTACGAGAGTTACTTCCTCACCGTCGAAGACATCGTCAGCTTCGCCCGCAGCCAGCGCATTCTGTGTCAGGGGCGCGGCTCGGCTGCCAACTCGGCGGTGTGTTACGCATTGGGCATCACCGAAATCGACCCGAGCCGGACGAGTATGCTGTTCGAGCGGTTCCTCTCCAAAGAGCGCAACGAGCCACCGGATATCGACGTCGATTTCGAGCATGAGCGCCGCGAAGAAGTCTTGCAGTACGTGTTCCAGCGTTACGGCAGGACGCGGGCCGCGCTGACGGCGGTGGTCAGCACTTACCACGGTGCCGGTGCGATCCGCGATGTGGCCAAGGCCCTTGGTTTACCGCCGGATCAGGTCAACGCGCTGGCCGATTGTTGCGGYCATTGGAGCGACGATGTACCGCCGCTGGAGCGCCTGCGCGAAGGTGGCTTCGACCCGGACAGCCCGGTGCTGCGCCAGGTGCTGAGCCTGACCCGGCAGTTGATCGGCTTCCCCCGGCACCTGTCCCAGCATCCGGGCGGTTTCGTGATTTCCGAGCAGCCGCTGGACAGCCTGGTGCCGGTGGAAAACGCAGCCATGGCCGAGCGCACGATCATCCAGTGGGACAAGGACGACCTGGACATGGTCGGCCTGCTCAAGGTCGACATTCTCGCCCTCGGCATGCTCAGCGCCATTCGTCGCTGCTTCGACTTGCTGCGCGACCATCGCGGACGGGAGCTGAGCCTGTCCAGAATCCCGTCCGAGGACCCGCAAACCTACGAGATGATCAGCCGCGCCGACACCATCGGGGTGTTCCAGATCGAGTCCCGGGCGCAGATGTCGATGTTGCCGCGGCTCAAACCCCAAAACTTCTATGACCTGGTGATCGAGGTGGCCATCGTTCGTCCCGGGCCGATCCAGGGTGGCATGGTGCACCCGTATCTGCGGCGTCGTAATGGCGAAGAAAAAGCAACCTATCCATCCAAAAAGCTGGAGGCCGTGCTCAAGCGCACCCTAGGCGTGCCGTTGTTTCAGGAACAGGTCATGCAGATCGCGATTGTGGCCGCCGACTACAGTCCCGGCGAGGCCGATCAGTTGCGCCGCTCCATGGCGGCCTGGAAGCGCCATGGCGGTCTTGAACCGCACCAGAAACGCCTTCGCGAAGGCATGCTGAAAAACGGTTACACAGAAGAATTCGCCGCGCAGATCTTCGAGCAGATCAAGGGCTTTGGCAGCTACGGTTTTCCCGAATCCCACGCCGCCAGTTTTGCCTTGCTGACCTACGCCAGCTGCTGGTTGAAATGCCATGAACCGGCGGCGTTTGCCTGTGCGCTGATCAACAGTTGGCCGATGGGTTTCTACAGCCCGGACCAGATTCTCCAGGACGCTCGTCGGCATCATTTGCAGATCCGGCCGGTGGACGTGGCCGCCAGCGATTGGGATTGCAGCCTGGAGCCGACTGACGGCGAACAACCGGCCATTCGCCTGGGATTGCGGATGATCAAGGGCTTTCGCGAGGACGATGCGCGCCGCATCGAAGCCGCGCGTTTGCAGAGTGAATTCATCGACATCGCCGACCTGGGCGAACGCGCCCGACTCGATGCCCGGGCGCAAGAACAACTGGCCGACGCCGGAGCGTTGCGCAGGCTGGCCGGTGATCGCCATCGCGCGCGCTGGGAAGTGGCGGGGGTGCAGAAACAACTTGGATTGTTCGCCGGTTTGCCGAGTCAGGAAGAGCCGTGCGTGGTGTTGCCCAAACCGACCGTGAGCGAAGACCTGCAAGCCGACTACAGTAGCGTCGGTACGACCCTCGGCCCGCATCCACTGGCCTTGTTGCGCGATGAGTTGCGTGTCCGACGTTGCCGCAGTTCACGGGAATTGCTGGAGGTCGAACATGGGCGCAACGTCAGCGTCGCCGGCCTGGTCACCGGTCGCCAACGCCCGGGCACGGCCAGTGGCGTGACCTTCGTGACCCTTGAAGACGAGTTTGGCAACATCAACGTCGTGGTCTGGCGCGACCTMGCCGAGCGTCAACGCAAAGCCCTGATCGGCTCGCAACTGCTCAAGATCGACGGCCGCTGGGAGAAGGTCGGCGAGGTCCGGCACCTGATCGCCGGACGCTTGAGCGACTTGAGCCCGTTGCTCAATGGCATCAGCGTGCATAGCCGGGATTTCCACTAGTCGCCATGACCATTCAAGAAACTGACGCCAGAAAATATAAATACTGTCATCAGTAGTGGCACTTTGGCATAATGCCGCCCGCCGACGTCCTGCACGTCGCTTATCGATTCGAATCCCCATCGCTTTTTCGCCACCGCAACCCGCAGTGGCGGGGCCGCTGTCATGCCGGGATAAACCGTTTTTCAGAAGGAATGCACAGTGAGAATGATCTCTCGGATGGTGGTATCAGGGGCCGCGATTGCCGTATTGGGCGCGATGGCAGGGTGTGCAACCGAAAGCTCCCGCGCACTGCCGGTAGCAAAAGTCGAAAGCGCCAGCCAGGCCTTTGTCGGTGTTCGAGTGCCGATGGCCGTTGGCAAGTTCGACAACCGTTCGAGCTACATGCGCGGGATCTTCTCCGATGGCGTGGACCGCCTCGGCGGTCAGGCCAAGACCATCCTGATCACTCACTTGCAGCAGACCAACCGCTTCAGCGTGCTGGACCGCGACAACATGGGCGAGATCCAGCAGGAAGCATCGATCAAGGGGCAAGCCCAGCGCCTCAAGGGTGCCGACTTTGTGGTGACTGGCGACGTTACCGAGTTCGGCCGCAAAGAGACCGGTGATCACCAGTTGTTCGGCATTCTTGGCCGCGGCAAGACCCAGGTGGCGTACGCCAAGGTCAACTTGAATATCGTCAATATCAGCACTTCGGAAGTCGTTTATTCGACTCAGGGCGCAGGTGAATACGCCTTGTCCAACCGTGAAGTCATCGGCTTCGGCGGTACTGCTGCCTACGATTCGACCCTCAACGGCAAGGTGCTCGACCTGGCCATGCGCGAGGCGATCAATCGCCTGGTGGATGGCATGAATTCGGGTGCATGGAAGCCGGGCAACTGATCAAGGTCGATGACAAGGAGCGGTACAAGCATGTTCAAGCGTTATATGTCGTGGGCGCCGATGGCGTCGATGTTGCTGGTGAGTGGCCTGCTGGCCGGATGCAACAGTCCGCAAACCCTTTACCAGTGGGAAGGCTACCAGCCACAGGTTTATGAGTATTTCAAAGGCGAGGAGCCCAAGGAAGCCCAGGCCGAAGCGCTGGAGCGCGACCTGCAAAAGATCAAGTCCACTGGCAAGACACCGCCGCCTGGCTACCACGCCCACCTGGGGCTGTTGTACCTGAGCCTGGGCAAGGACGATCAGATGGTGCAGCAGTTCAGAACCGAGAAGACCCTGTTTCCCGAGTCGACGCCGTACATGAACTTCCTGCTTAAAAACGCCAAGACCGGAGATGCCCAATGATCGCGMGCTCATTGAAACTGATGGCCGGCTTGCTGGCCCTGGCCGTCCTCGGCGGTTGCGTCAGCCCCAAGACCGTGGACTACTCGGCTTACAAGCAAAGCCGTCCAAAAACCATTCTGGTACTGCCGCCGCTGAACAACTCGCCGGACGTCAAGGCGTCCTACAGCATGCTCTCGCAGGTTACGTACCCGCTGGCTGAAGCCGGTTACTACGTGCTGCCGATCGCGCTGGTCGACGAGACGTTCCACCAGAACGGCCTGACCACGCCGGCGGACATCCACCAGGCGCCGGCCAACAAACTGCAAGAGATCTTCGGTGCCGATGCCGCGCTCTACATTACCGTGACTGACTACGGCACTCGCTACATGGTGATCTCCAGTGCAACCGTGGTTACCGCCAGCGCGAAACTGGTGGACCTCAAGACGGGCACGACCTTGTGGACCGGCTCGGCCAGCGCGTCGAGCGAAGAGGGCAACAACAACAGTGGAGGCGGTTTGTTGGGTGCGCTGATCACTGCAGCGGTCAAGCAGGTCATCAACAGCTCCACCGACGCCGGTCACCCGATTGCCGGTATCACCAGCGCACGACTGCTGTCGGCGGGGCACCCGGCGGGCCTGCTGTACGGACCGCGATCGCCGAAGTACGGTACCGACTGATATTCCGGTTGCCGACACACGGTGCTCAACACAACGGCGGGCGCGAGACTATTCTGGTGGGTGAGGGCGCCAACACCGTGCGCTGACAATAACGACACGTCCGACCAACGGGCACCGCTGGTCTGATTGATAGTCGACAGCAACCGCCGAGCGAGGCCATTCTGATAACTGGCGAGCGCACGCAAAGGCGTTCGCCACCGATCAACAAACGGAGGTGTTCCATGCCGGTTAATCATGACCTGTATCAGGACCTGAGCTGCTCAAAGGAAGTCATTCAGCAAAAGCGTGCAAATGATCCTCACCTGAACGCGCTGCTGGACAAATATTCGGATATCGACAAGCGGGTCCTGGAGGCGGAAGCCCAGGCTCTGGCAGATGATGAATTGAGGAAGCTCAAGGCAAAGCGCCTTTCGATCAAAGACGAAATATCCCGGAGTTTGAACGGTTCTGTCAGAACGTGACCAACATGGGGGGGGCGTCGTGTCGCCCCCTTGTTTGGCAGCCCGCTTGCAAGTGTTGATTCAACGTTGAGTGTTGCGTGTCAGGCGATTGACCCTGTGTGGGCCGGGATTGCCCGTTGTGCCCTGTCGCGCAAGGCCAGCAGCGAGGCCGCCGATTCGCGCTCGATACGCCGCTTGAGCAGCAGCCGATTGGCCAGGCGCATCAGCCGTCCGCTAAAACGGTATTCCAGGGTGCGCACGAAGCGCGTGCCGCTACCCTCGCTGGCGCATTCATAAGTCAGCAGCAGTTCCAGACCATGATCACCCTGAGCGTGAGCACTCCAGCGCCGCCCCGGCAAATACTCTTCGACCTCCCAGCTCAAATGGCCGGCTCGCCCCCCCGCATGAATATCCTCTTCAAAACGTGACCCCGCGTACAGTGGTCCTGGCTGGCCGTCGACTTTCAGCGATGAAGGGTGCCACTCCGGCCAACGCGTCGCGGCACTGGCGTAGGCGAGCACGGCGATCGGGTCGCGTGCGATGTCGATCCGGTGTTGCAGGCGGGTCATGGGCGCGCGCCGTGTTTGAAGGTGCGAATGATCGGGTTCGGCTTCCCAATACAGTGTGCCGAACAGGTAGTCCATCAGCGGAAAAACGATGTTGAAATTGCGCTCCTGCATCAGCTCGCGACGGTGATGCAGCGCATGTAGGCGGCGCATCTGGCGGATCCACGGCAGGCGGGTGACGGGATTGTTCGGTGGCAGATGTTCGCAGGCGTGAAACACCTCATAGGCCAGGTAGCCGAGGATCATGCAGCCAGCGAACAGCCCGGCGACGTTGCCATTGAGATGCTTGAGCAGCCACCAGGCGGGCAAGGTGATCACCAGGCTGTGCAGCACGATCAGCCACGCCGGAAACAGAATTACCCGCCAGTCGCGCGCCGTGTCGTAGGTCATGTAGCCGGGGGCGAAAAAACTGTGGTGATCGCCCGCGTGCCGGGCATAGAACAACCGCGCAAAGGCTTTTTTGTGATGACCCAGGTGCCGGTGGACCACGTAGACCGCGAAATTGAAAAACAACAGCGTCAGCGGTACCGTCAGCCACTCCAGCGGTTGCACCTGGTGCACGGTGCTCCAGAACAGCGTGATGCCCAACACACCGAAGGCCAACACAAAACCGCCGTGCAGCCACGGGTTGTAGAACCGATGAATATCGGCCCGGTAACGAGCACGAAACGCCTGCGTGGTTTGCCTCACCGCGATCACCTGTTGTCGTTGTTATTAACAAAAGACTAGTCGTGGAGAAATTATTCAGCCAATGGATGTCGGGAATGGGTGGGTATTCACGTCGAATGGGTGTGGATATTGCTCAGATCAACGGATCCCAGCGCTGCGACCAGTCGCTGTCGGTCTTGACCAGTTCCCGCAACAACTCGAACGCCTGTTGCAGCACCGCCGAGTCACGATCCCGCGAGTACACCAGATAGGTCGGGTAACTGAATTCCGGGGCTTTGGGCACCCGTTCCAGCACGCCGCTGTCGAGGTAAGTCTGGACCACCCGAGTGCGGAAATAACCGGTGCCGCCGTTTTGCAGGATGTATTGCAGCGCCAGCGGGCCGAGGTTGAAGCTCACCGCGGCTTTGGCCTTGTCCGGCAGCGCCGCGTCGTGCTGGCGTCGGAACTCCTTGCCCCAGTCGATATAGACGTAAGGCTCGGGTCTGGATGGCAGGCGCACCAGGATGAGTTTCTCCTCCAGCAGTTGCTCCACTTGCAGCTGTGGCCAGTACTCGGGTTGAAACACCAGCGCGGCATCCAGCACGCCCAATTCCAGCTGGCGCAGCAGGTTTTCGCCGTCGCGGATTTCCGTGCGCAAGGCGTGGCTGGGGATCTTCTCGCGCAGTTCGCGGGCCCAACTGAGCATCAACGGGTTGCATAAACTGACCTCGCCGCCGATGTGCAGCACATTGCGGTAGCCTTCCGGCAACGGCAAATCCCGGCGTGCGGCTTCCCATGTCTGTACCAATTGATTGGCGTACACCACGAAGGCCTCGCCATCCGCTGTCAGGCGAGCGCCAGCGCGGTTGCGCACGAACAAGGTGCTGGCGAGCTGGCTTTCGAGCTTCTGCACCCGAGCGGTGATTGCGGTCTGGGTGACGTGCAGCTTATCGGCAGCGGCCGCGAGACTGCCGCAGCGAACGATTTCCAGAAAGGTACGGGCGAGATCGATGTCCATAAGCAGTCGCTGAGGTGAAGAGCCCCGCAGTGTAGAGCAAGCGCGCGCCTGAACTCGAGTTGAATGAACAGGACGCCGCGTGCACCGGGGCGAATCCACGCTCTACACTGCACATCATCCCGGACAACAACGGACGTTCCCATGACAGCGCAGTCGGCCACGAACATTCTCGGCACCGTCGAAGGCCAGCGTTTGGTTGGCGATGAGGCCGAGTGCTGGCGCGAATGGGGCCCGTACTTGAGTGAGCGGCAATGGGGCACCGTGCGCGAGGACTACAGCGCCGACGGTGATGCCTGGACGTATTTCCCGCATGAGCACGCCCGCAGCCGGGCCTATCGTTGGGGCGAGGACGGGTTGGCCGGGTTCTGCGACCGGGCCCAGCACTGGTGCATCGGGTTAGGGCTATGGAACGAGCGCGACCCGATTCTCAAGGAGCGTCTGTTTGGCCTGAACAATGCTGAAGGCAATCACGGCGAGGATGTCAAAGAGCTGTATTTTTATGTCGACGGGGTGCCGAGCCATGCCTACATGCGCATGCTCTACAAATACCCGCAGGCTGCGTTTCCCTATGCTGACCTGGTGGCCGAAAACGCTCGCCGCGGCCTTTCTGATACCGAGTATGAAATCCTCGATACCGGGGTGTTCGAGGATGACCGCTACTTCGACGTAACGGTGGAATACGCCAAGAACAGCCCGGACGACCTGTTGATGCGGGTCACCGTGAACAACCGTTCGGATCTGCCGGCGCGTCTGCGGGTCTTGCCCCAGGTGTGGGCGCGCAACACCTGGAGTTGGGGCGGTGACCGGCACATGCCCAGCCTGACGCTGACCGGTGACTCAGTCCTGGCGCAGCACCCGAGGCTGGCGGACCGGCAACTCAGTGCCTGGGGCGAGGAGGGGTGTGAGTGGCTGTTCTGTGACAACCAGACCAACCACCCGAAACTTGACGGCGTGCCCGCCAATGGCCCGTTCAAGGATGGCATCAACGATTATCTGGTGGACGGTGTGGCGGGGGCGATTCGACGTGACGCCGGTACCCGGGTCGCGGCGCATTTCATTCTCGAACTGGACGGACTGGCGCGCAAATGCATCTACCTGCGCTTTGCGCCGACCGTCGCGCCCAAGGTCAACGCCAAGGCACTGTTCGAACGCCGCCGCCTGGAGGCCGATGACTATTACGCGGTGCTGCAAGCACAGATGACGGACCCGGACGCGCGTAACGTTCAGCGGCAGGCGCTGGCCGGGTTGCTCTGGTCCAAGCAGTTGTATTACTTCGACGTCAATCGCTGGCTCGACGGCGACCCCGGACAACCCTCGCCACCGCCCGGACGGCTGAACATCCGCAACACCCATTGGCGGCATTTGTCGAACTCCGACATCGTTTCCATGCCCGATACCTGGGAATACCCATGGTATGCGTCGTGGGACCTGGGCTTTCAGGCCGTTGCTTACGCGCTGATCGATCCGGGGTTTGCCAAGCATCAACTGCTGTTGTTGGTCAAAGACCGCTTCATGCACCCCAACGGCCAACTGCCGGCCTACGAATGGCGTTTCGACGATGCCAACCCGCCGGTGCATGCCTGGGCCAGTTGGCGGGTGTATCAGCGTGACAAGGCCTTGACCGGCGTCGGCGATATGTTCTGCACCGTCCGGATGGCGTCAACGAACCGCTGCGCCTGCGCTCCATCGTTGGCTTGATGCCGCTGTTTGCGGTGCAGGTGCTGGAACAGCACGAGCACGAAGGGTTGCCGGGCTTGCGTGAGCGTTTATTGGGTTTCCTGCATCATCGGCCGGACCTGGCAAGTCTGATTTCACGCTGGACCGAGCCTGGAAAAGGCAATCGGATACTGCTCGCGCTGTTGCGTGGCGAGCGCACCAAAAACCTGCTCAAGCGCATGCTCGATGAGGCCGAGTTCCTCTCCGAATTCGGCGTTCGCTCCTTGTCCAAAGCCTTCGCCGAGCATCCATTTCGCATGCAGATCAATGGCAACAAACTGTGTGCCGACTATGAACCGGCGGAATCCGGTTCGCGGCTGTACGGCGGCAATTCCAACTGGCGCGGGCCGTTGTGGATGCCGATCAACTACATGCTGATCGAGTMGTTGCGTGAGTTTCATCGCTACTACGGCGAAAATTTTTCGGTCGAATACCCCAGCGGTTCAGGCTATCTGGCATCGCTTGCCCAGGTAGCCGACAGTTTGAGTCAGCGTCTGACCCGACTGTTCTTGCGGGATGAAAACGGTAGCCGACCGTCGATGGTCGGCTACGCGCAGTTCCAGGCCGACCCGTTGAGCTGTGACCTGCTGCTGTTTCACGAGTATTTCCATGGTGAAACCGGCCGCGGCCTGGGTGCCAGCCATCAAACCGGCTGGAGCGCGCTGGTGGCGTTGCTGCTGTGAGCCGCCGCAGGCTGCGATCTTTTGACCTTGGCGGCCCGACAGCCGACCCATCTCTTGCAGATGTACACCGTTCAACTGTGGGAGCGAGCCTGCTCGCGATGACGGCCTGACAGCCGACCAACCTCCCGCAGGTGTACATATCCATTTCTGCGGTAACGGCCGCTTAGGGTTTCGCCCTTACGGCGA
>NZ_JBFTLU010000039.1:0-16303 GCF_056396605.1 Pseudomonas sp. 05T35 | reverse complement strand
CTCTTCAGACAGCGCCCGGACTTTGGCGATGACCTGTTCAACACGCTGGGGTGCTTTCACCGCGTCGCTGTCTTTCTTGAAGCGAGYGGCCTGCGACACATAAGCGCCGCGCTCGGCCAGCAGGCTGACGATTAGCCGATCCAGCCGGTCAATGTTGTCGCGTACTTCTTCGAGGGAACAGCAGTTGGCATCCATGTAGTTTGAGCTCCTTGTATAAACATAGCTTTCAATGCGGGGAATTCACACTCCTGCAGGGGAGCGCGATTCAATAGTGATACCACTTCAGTTCCAGCATGACTTCGTTTTCAGGCGAGGCAATGTGGCTGAACTCGCGCTGGGCGCTCAGGCGCAGGCCCAGGTTACGCGACAGCTCCCACTGCTGGTTCAGACTCAGGCTGCGGCGCACTTCACCGTTGGTGAAGTAATCACCTTTGGCTTCCAGGCTCAGATTGCCCAGCGGGTTCTTCCACAGTACACCGCTGTTGAAACCGGCGGCGGGCGCGATGAAACCGGCAAAGTCGCTGTTGTGCTCGATGCGCACGGTGCCAAGGGCGAAGCCCAGCACGTCATCGCCCAGTTGCCAGGTGCCGCCGGCGCCGCCGTTGACATGGCTGACCAGGGTTTCATCGTCATGTTTTCCCGGTACCCGCTCCAGGCCACCGGTCACCTGCCAGGACCAGGGTTGCAGCAGCTCATTACGCGGGGTCAGTGAGCGGATGGTCGCCAGGTCCAGTTGCTGCAACTGCCAGTGATTGCCTTCGTACTGGCGCAGTTTCATCTGCAGGATTTCAATCTGTGCGCCAAGGGGAAAGCTTTCGGCATTGTCGTTGAGGTCGTGATAGGCCATGCGCAGGCCATATTCACCAAAGGCCTTGTCGCCACGGCTGCCGATGCCGGCCTGCCAGGTGCGCGATTCGTGGCCGTTTTCCGGCAAGCCCGGGCGTTTGATGGACAGTTCCGGCGCCGGGTTCTGATTGATCGCCCGCAGCAGCTCGAAGCTGCGTTGCGCGCGCTGTGGATCGCGTTCCTGGCCGTTGGCGCGGTAGCGCTCAAGACGGTAGGCCGCGTCGATGATCAATGCCTGGCGATCACGTGGCAGCGCCTTGAAGGTCGGCTCCTGCAAGCGTTTCTGGTCGGCGCTGACCTTCAACACCCATTGCTGCTCATCGTCGGTGAGCGGCTTGGCACGGCTCAACAGCTCACGTTCGCGGGACGGACGGTAATCGATTTTCTCCACCAGTCCGGCGTCTTTCACGGCTTTGACGGTGTCGGTGGGAATCGCCGTCAGCGGGAATTGTTCGGTGAGCCTGAGGCTCGGCCGCGCCACTTGCAGCAACTCCAGCAAGCGGTAGGAGCAGTTTTCATCAAAGAAGAAATAATCGAACTGAATCTGTTTGAGCTCCCAGACATGCTCGACCATGCGCTCGGTTTCTGCCTGTGTCAGGTTCAACCGGTATTCCCACATATCGCGGTTTTCCAGGCTGCGGTATTCCGAGAGTTTTTCCTGGTAGGGCACCAGCGCGAACAACCCCGGATAGCCGCCCATCAGGCCTTTCCAGGCATACAGGATGCTGTTGTCCGAACCTTCGATATAAGCGCCGAAATTGATCGCGTAACTGAGCAGGGCAGTGTGGTCGGTTTGCACGTCAGCCTGATCGATGCGCAACAGGGTGTGACCGAACATCGATGACGGGCTGTTCAGATAGGCTGCCGGAAAGATCATCACCGCGCTGTGGGGCGATACATCCTTGAACCATTGTTTGAACTCGCTGCAATCCACCGTCGGCAAATCGTTCAGGTTCAGTTGGGCTTTCAACCAGCGGGTACGCGCCGGGTAAACACATTGCGCGTGCTGCTGGCCTTTACTGGCCGGGGCATAGAGCGCTTGTACGGTGGCCGCCAGCTCTGCGTCGGGATGCTCGGCGCCGTTGGCTGCCAGGAAGAATTTCTTGTCGCTGACATAGCTGCGCCAGCCGCCGAGTTTTGCGCTTTCGTAGTGGCCCAGAGAAATCCAGAACGGGTCGTTGGCCAGTTGCTGCAAACGTTGGTTGTCGATCAGAGGCGCGGCGGACAGCGGGGCGCAGACAAACAGCGCCAGACAGGCAAGGCGTTTGAGCATGGTGGACTACTTAATTCAAAAAAAACCCAAAGCAGGTCGGGTCCAAAAAACAAAACCCGCCCTGGTAAAGGGGCGGGTGAGGTCGAGCTTAAGCCGGGGTGGCATATTTGGCCAGGCGAGCATCGCCTTTGAGTACGGCCAGGGTATTGGTGTGCACGTCTTCAGCGGTCACGTCAGCCTTGCTGAAAATCTGCTGGAAGTGCTCGTGGGTGACGGTGGCGAAATACGCACGGTCTTGCGGTGCGACGCCCAGTACCACGGCATAGGTGGTCAGCGCTTCGCCTTGACCCTTGGCCATGTCTTCGGACAGTTCGTTCATCATGCCGTTCATGGCAATCCAGGACTTGCCGCCGTAGGTCAGCGCGGAGTTGGTTGCGCAACCGTTGGTGCCGGATGTCATGCCGAATGTGGCGTTGCCAGAAGTGCCGTTGGTGGTGGATGCCAGGAAGTGTGCCGGGGTGCCACGCTGACCTTCAAACAGYATGTTGCCCCAACCGCAATCCGGGCCGCCTGGCGCCTGGGCCATGGCGTTGAGGGATGCAACGGTGAAGAGAGTACCAAGAAGAATCCGTTTCATAGCTGTGTTCTCTTTTGTTTGCGTACCAATGGACAGGGGTTCTGGCGCCGCTCCGACGCCATTTGGCTGGTGATTGGTCCAGCCGCGCAGTTTGGAGTCTAGGCACGATCCGGGGGTTCCGTGATTTTTTGCCAAACATTCCCAGTAACCATCGATTTAGCCCTGGCCCGTCCAGGGTTTGGCGCTTGACTATGCTTTTACCCAAGGCGCGCCTTGCCAGTCGGGCACGGGCAGCGCCAGAATGCCTTCAATTGCCCCGCCTGATGTAAGGAAGCCCGATGCCTGATCCTGTTGCTGCCAGCTTGCGTCTAGCGCCTGAAGCGCTGACCCGTCCGTTTTCCGCTGAACAGTTCAGCTTCTCTACCACCAATGAGCTGGAGCCTTTTCGCGGCGTGCTCGGCCAGGAACGTGCGGTTGAAGCCTTGCAGTTTGGTGTGGCCATGCCACGCCCCGGTTACAACGTGTTTGTCATGGGTGAGCCCGGTACCGGCCGGTTCTCTTTCGTCAAACGCTACCTGAAAGCCGAAGGCAAACGCCTGCAGACCCCGGCGGACTGGGTCTACGTCAACAATTTCGATGAGCCGCGCGAACCTCGCGCGCTGGAGTTGCCGTCGGGGACCGCCGGTGCGTTCATCGCCGATATCAATGGCCTGATCGACAACCTGCTGGCGACGTTTCCAGCGGTCTTCGAGCACCCGTCCTACCAGCAAAAGAAAAGTGCCATCGACCGCGCCTTCAATCAGCGCTACGACCGGGCACTGGACGTGATCGAGCGCCTGGCGCTGGAGAAAGAAGTCGCGCTGTACCGTGACAGCACCAACATTGCCTTCACCCCGATGAGCGAAGGCAAGGCGCTGGACGAAGCGGAATTTGCCCAGTTGCCGGAAGCCGTTCGCGAGCGCTTCCACGACGATATTTCCGGACTGGAAGAGCGGCTGAACGAAGAGTTGGCCAGCTTGCCGCAGTGGAAGCGCGAGTCGAGCAATCAGTTGCGTCAGCTCAACGAAGAAACCATCACCCTGGCCTTGCAGCCATTGCTTTCGCCGTTGTCGGAAAAGTACGCAGAAAACGCTGCGGTGTGCGGTTACCTGCAAGCGATGCAGGTGTACCTGCTCAAGACGGTGGTCGAGCAACTGGTCGATGACAGCAAGACCGATGCTATCGCTCGTAAATTGCTCGAAGAACAATATGGCCCGAGCCTGGTGGTCGGTCATCCGCACAGTGGCGGCGCCCCCGTAGTGTTCGAACCGCATCCGACTTACGACAACCTGTTCGGCCGTATCGAGTACAGCACCGATCAGGGGGCGCTCTACACCACCTATCGGCAGTTGCGTCCAGGCGCGCTGCACCGGGCCAACGGCGGCTTCCTGATTCTGGAAGCCGAAAAGATGCTCAGCGAACCCTTTGTCTGGGATGCGCTGAAGCGGGCCTTGCAGTCACGCAAGCTGAAAATGGAATCGCCGCTGGGCGAGCTGGGCCGACTGGCCACGGTGACCCTGACGCCGCAACATATTCCGTTGCAGGTCAAAGTCGTCATCATCGGCGCACGCCAGCTGTATTACACGCTGCAAGACCTCGATCCGGACTTCCAGGAGATGTTCCGGGTACTGGTGGACTTCGATGAAGACATCCCGATGGTCGATGAGAGCCTCGAGCAGTTCGCCCAGTTGCTCAAGACCCGGACCTCGGAAGAAGGCATGGCCCCACTGACCGCCGATGCGGTGGCACGTCTGGCAACCTACAGTGCGCGGCTGGCCGAGCATCAGGGCCGTTTGTCGGCGCGCATTGGCGATCTGTTCCAGTTGGTCAGCGAGGCGGACTTCATTCGTGATCTGGCCGGTGACGAAATGACCGACGCCGGGCACATCGAGCGCGCGCTGAAGGCCAAGGCCACCCGCACCGGGCGCGTGTCGGCACGGATTCTCGATGACATGCTGGCAGGGATCATCCTGATCGACACTGCGGGTGCGGCGGTCGGCAAGTGCAACGGGCTGACGGTGCTGGAAGTCGGCGACTCGGCGTTCGGTATACCGGCACGAATCTCTGCCACGGTTTACCCCGGTGGCAGCGGCATCGTCGACATCGAGCGTGAGGTCAACCTCGGGCAGCCGATCCACTCCAAGGGCGTGATGATCCTCACCGGCTATCTGGGCAGTCGTTATKCCCAGGAATTCCCGTTGGCGATCTCGGCCAGTATCGCGCTGGAACAATCCTACGGTTACGTCGATGGCGACAGCGCCTCGCTGGGCGAGGCCTGCACGTTGATTTCGGCATTGTCGAAAACCCCGCTCAAGCAGTGCTTCGCGATTACCGGTTCGATCAACCAGTTCGGTGAAGTGCAGGCGGTAGGCGGGGTCAACGAGAAGATCGAAGGCTTCTTCCGTCTTTGCGAGGCGCGCGGCTTGACCGGCGAACAGGGCGCGATCATTCCTCAGGCCAACGTCGCCACGTTGATGCTCGATGAGCGGGTGCTGGCGGCCGTGCGTGCCGGGCAGTTCCATGTCTATGCGGTGCGTCAGGCCGATGAGGCACTGAGCCTGCTGGTGGGCGAGCCTGCCGGTGAGCCGGACGAAGAGGGTCAGTTCCCTGAGGGCAGTGTCAACGCGCGCGTGGTGGAGCGTTTGCGGGTGATCGCGGAATTGATCAGCGAAGATGATTTGAAAGAGGCCGAGAAGGAGCATGCGCAGGCTCAGGAAGCATTGGCTGCAGCCAAACCTGCCTGACCCCCGAAGCTGTACACAGCCATTGTGGCGGGGGAGCAAGCTCCCTCGCCACGGGGTTTGTGCATGGCACTGGGTCGTCATTTTGGTAGCGCTTTTTGCCGCCCGGGTGGCGTCAAAAAACCAACAACGACCATTCGGCGCCTTCTTGGCTCCGTCAACTTGCTGACTCGACTTTTCTTCTATGCTCAGGACAAGGACATCRACAGTCATCACTGGATCGAGACAGCCTTCCCGTGGAGGCTGAATACCCGATTTACCGAGGGTCGCCGCCATGCCGCGCAACCTCTGCCTCACCCGCCAATGCCTGGGCCTGGTTACCCGTATCGAATGCAGTATTCGCCCGCTTGCGGGGGACACCGGTATGTGGACCTTGTTGTTTGCCGCCGGAATGGCCGGTGAACAACCTTCCGCCATCAAGGCCCAGGGCCCGTTTCATGGTCCTTTCGTGGCCGAATCGATACTCGATACCATCGTTGAAAGCCTGACTCTGCACGGCTATCAGCTGGCCGATGACCCGCAAATCTGGTGTTTGCACTTGCAAGCCCAGCTGCGGGAAATCAATGGTGGGCGCTGCCGAAATTCGGGTGGTTTTCAGTTCACCCCCGAGCATTAGTGACTATTCGACAGGGTTGGGGTTTTCGGCCTTGTCGAGCTTGACCTCGAATCCGTATTCGACGGTATTGAGGTTGGTGCGCTGGTAGGTTTCCAGGCTGCTCGGCTGGCCGTAGAAATAATGCACCTCAACCACCGCCGGGCCTTCTGCACTGGCGTCGTGGCTGACCGCAAGAATCTCCTTCAGGTAATTCCCGTTCGCGTCCTTGGCGAAGAAGCGCCAGTCCTGGGCGGGGAATACTTTCTGGTCAACCACCAAGGCGTTGCCCTTGAGCTCCAGGCCTTTGGGCAGCTTCTGGGTGTCGAGGCTGCTTTTTTCAATATTGGCCAGAAACAACGGCATCGAGCCGACGGCATACGCCGGCGTCTCGGGGAACAAGGTCAGGTCGTAGGTGATGGTGGCGCGCAGCGGGTCGAYTTCGAAGGCCTCGGCTGGCAATTCGATGGGCTCACCGCGTTTACCCTTATCGTTCTGGGTGAAGAAGGTCACCGGGGTGTCGCCAGGGCTGAATGAGGAGCCGAGCAGTTCGTCGTTGAAGGTTTTCGGGTGATCGAATTCGATGCGTGCCGCACTGGCGTCCTCGACGGACTGGTTGACGTGGATGTTCTTTTTCAGTTGTTCCTCATTCAGTGTGGCGCCTTTGAGCCAGGTCGCGGCCTGATCGTCGTACACAACCACGGGCAGGTTCAGGCTCTGGATGGTTTTATCCGTGGTATTGCGGTCGAAGCGGCGTACCGGCAGCTCCAGGTCCTTGCGGGTCACAGTGACGGCCGAGAAGTCGAGGGCATTGACTTCGAGGTTTTCGATCGGGCCGTTGAAGTACACCTTGGTGTAATGATGAGTCTGCTGGTGCTCGAACGCCTGTTGTTCGTCTTCGAGCTGTTTTTCGAACGCATCGCTCCAGGCGGTCTGCTTCTGCATCTCGGCCAGTTGTTTTTGATAGAACCCGATTTGTGCGGCGTCTTCGTTGATCGAGCCCGAGCGTGAGAGCAACTGCCCGGTCGTGTCCCTGGCCTGGACGATGAGCGGATTGAGCGGGGTATCGCTGACGTCTGGGGCCAGTGCTGCGCTGTTGTTGACTTCGACCTCGGCGTAGTTCTTTTCGAGGGCCTTCAGGGTGACGCTGATGTTGTCGTCAGTGCRGGTCTGGCCCACGTCTTTTTTCGTCAGGTCGAAGGTGAATACCTTGCGCGGTGCAATGACTTCGACTTTACCTTTCAGCGTCGTCGGTTGCGGCTGGCTTTTGTTGTCGAGCTCCGTGCCCTCGACAAAAGGGTAGGCCACGGTCAGGTCATCCGGATTGGTCAGGCTGGCGCTTGAAGGGCTCAACTGAATACCGGGATCGGTTTCCGACCATTCGGGCTGGAAAGGGATGACCTTCTTGTTGCTCAGCGTGACCGACTGCCATTCCAGCCCATGCGGGAAGGGAAACTCGGAAGGCATGTTGAAGCTGAAAGGGAACACCGGCTGCAAGTCGGTCAGGTAGTCGGAGCTGGAGTCCTTGCGCAACACGAACAGGCCGTTGATGTAAGTGTCGACCAGCGCCTGCGGCGTGGGATAGTGCTTGAGCAGGGCCATGGCGTCTTCGCCGTATTCGGTGGCGATCGGCTTGATGGCAAGCTTTTGCTGGGCGCGCTCGAGCAGCAGCAACGAGCCGCCGAGGTTGGCCACGGCATCCTTGAGCTGGGGATCCTGAATCGCGTCCAGCGACTTCTCGAACTGTGCGGTCTTCTCCTCGAGGCTTTGCGGGCGCTTCTCATCGCTGGGTGAGCAGCCGCCGATCAGTACCGCGAGGCAAAGGCCGACAGTCGTTAAAGGCAATCGCAAATCCATTTTCCGGTTTTCCTCTACAACGCAAATAAACGATGCGAATGCTTTGGACACTAGCAGAAAAACGCTTTGGCAGACTCGCAGGTTGTGGATTTGTCTGCGGTTTATGGGGTTTTGAGCGGCTGATATACTCGCCGCCGTTTAAAACCTTTGTGTGAGATTCAATGGAACGTTTTGTCGAAAATGCAATGTACGCCTCGCGCTGGCTGTTGGCGCCGATCTACTTCGGTTTGTCCCTGGGCCTGCTGGCCCTGGCGCTGAAATTCTTTCAGGAAGTCTTCCACGTTATCCCCAACGTGTTCTCGATGGCCGAGTCCGATCTGATTCTGGTGCTGTTGTCGCTGATCGACATGGCGCTGGTGGGCGGCTTGCTGGTGATGGTGATGATTTCCGGCTACGAAAACTTCGTGTCTGAACTCGACATCGATGACGGCAAGGAGAAGCTCAACTGGTTGGGCACGATGGACTCTTCTTCCCTGAAGATGAAAGTCGCGGCCTCGATCGTGGCGATTTCCTCGATCCACCTGTTGCGCATCTTCATGGACGCCAGGAACGTCGATCCCGAGCACCTGAAGTGGTACGTGATCATTCACATGACCTTCGTGATCTCGGCGTTTGCCATGGGCTACCTGGACAAGCTGACCAAGCACTGATCCGCTTGGGAATGTCCCCTGTGGCGAGCGAGCTTGCTCGCCACAGCCGTTGTGAAACGGACGGGCGGCGGCGTTTGCGGCTTGTGCTTTTGTGCGCCGAGGCATATCCCTGTAGGTGTCTCGGTTCGCCATTGCGCGGGGTGTGCCCATGAACCTGGAAGAGTTGAACGCCTATGCCCTCGCCGGGAAGGTTGATGAGCTGAATCTGATTTCGATGGAAGGCGGGATCTATCTGTTAGAGGCACGGATACATGGCGCCGCTCATCCAATCGACGACACCCATGGGCAAACACTGCATTTGCGTTCGGTGGAACATGCTCGTGAAGTCCTTCATGCCTTTCCCAAGCTGACATTCAACCTGATTCACACCTCGGTGCACGACGAGATGTGCGGTCTGGGCACCAGTGGGGAAGAGAGCCTGAAGGTGCCCATATCCCAATAGCGCTGACAGCCCTGATCACCGCAATGGCATCTGTGCTAGTCTGCTCGCCCTTTTGGTTCCGGGCGCTCCGGGATGCGCTGTGCACGCACGGCAATGTCCCGAGCCGTCCGCACAGCGGAGCAGTGTCATGTCCGAAGTAAATCTGTCCACCGACGAAACCCGCGTCAGCTACGGCATCGGCCGTCAGTTGGGCGACCAACTGCGCGACAACCCGCCACCGGGCGTTAGCCTGGACGCGATCCTGGCCGGTCTGACCGACGCATTCGCCGGTAAGGAAAGCCGTGTTGGCCAGGAAGCAATGTCTGCCAGCTTCAAGGTCATCCGCGAAATCATGCAAGCCGAAGCGGCTGCCAAGGCTGAAGCGGCCGCTGGCGAAGGCCTGGCATTCCTGGCTGAAAACGCCAAGCGTGACGGCATCACCACTCTGGCTTCCGGCCTGCAGTTCGAAGTACTGACTCAAGGTGAAGGCGCCAAGCCAACCCGTGAAGATCAAGTGCGCACTCACTACCACGGCACGCTGATCGACGGCACTGTGTTCGACAGCTCCTACGATCGTGGCCAGCCTGCAGAATTCCCGGTTGGCGGCGTGATCGCCGGCTGGACCGAAGCCCTGCAACTGATGAACGCCGGTAGCAAATGGCGCCTGTACGTGCCGAGCGAACTGGCTTACGGCGCACAAGGCGTTGGCAGCATTCCGCCGCACAGCGTTCTGGTGTTCGACGTCGAGCTGCTCGACGTTCTGTAAGCCCTGGCCTGTTGTTATGACGGGCCAATGTGGGAGCGAGCCGGCTCCGGGCGGCGTTCCGACGATGGCATCACCTCGGTTTCACAGGAAACCGAGGTGACCGCATCGCGAGCAGGCTCGCTCCCACAGTCTTTTGCGGTGTCTCATAGTTCGATCTTGTGGTGCAGTTCATTCATCGGGCGCAATGCCCGGGCGTAGCAGAACAGAAACAGGTTGCGCACCAGTTCCTTGAGCACCACCGGCTCGCTGGAACTCAGGCCATTGAGGTCGAGGTCGCCCTGGTCTTGCAGCTCACTCAAGGCTTCTTCTTCCAGTACCGCACACACTTCCCCGGTTTCCCGATGCAGGATCCTGAGGTACGGGTGTGGGCGATCCAGCCATGCATCGATCAAGTAAGTCATGATGCTCATCTCCTTTYTAATGGTTTGATGAGAATAATTCCTATTTAATTAATAGCAAGTACCTATTGGCGGTTTCTGCTGTTTTCTGTGGGGGAATTGCTGAGGATCAAAACGGCTGGCGTTTTGCTATTGGGCGGGATTGCTGGGGGATCAGGCGAGGGTGAGGCTCCATCCCACGCAGGGCGCAGGATGGAATACAGCAGGTTCAGACTTTTCTGACGAACTCGGACTTGAGCTTCATCGGGCCGATACCGTCGATCTTGCAGTCGATGTCGTGGTCGCCATCGCACAGACGGATGTTCTTGACCTTGGTGCCGACCTTGACCACCAGCGATGTGCCCTTGACCTTGAGGTCCTTGATCACGGTGATGGTGTCGCCATCTTGCAGGACGTTGCCGACCGAATCCTTTTTCACGGTTTCATCGGACGCTGCGTCGGCTTCACCATTGGCGGACCATTCGTGGGCGCACTCTGGGCAGATCAGTTGGGCGCCGTCTTCATAAGTGTATTCGGAATTGCATTTCGGGCAGGGTGGCAACGTGCTCACTAAAGCTCCTTGGATTCAGGATGGCTAAAAGCGCACATTATATAGGGTTTTAGGCAGGAGAGGGTGCAGCGGTGACAACCTGTGGGAGCGAGCCTGCTCGCTCCCACAAAGGGCAGTCTTAGTGCGTGCGGGCTACTGCAAATTCGCTCAGTTCGACCAATGCATCCCGGTATTCGCTGGCAGGCAGCATTTCGAGGCATTTGATCGCACGGGCCACATAATCGCGGGCCAGTTGTGCGGTGTAGTCCAGCGAACCCGAGGCTTCCACGGCGGCGCGGATGCTTTCCAGGTCTTCGATACCACCTTTCTGAATCGCCCGGCGCACCAGTGCCGCTTGCTCTGGCGTGCCTTCGCGCATGGTGTAGATCAGTGGCAGGGTCGGCTTGCCTTCGGCCAGATCGTCACCGACGTTCTTGCCCAGGGTTTCTGCGTCGCCTTTGTAATCCAGCAGGTCGTCGACCAGTTGGAAGGCCACACCGAGGTGGTCGCCAAAGGTGCGCAAGGCTTCGCTCTGTTCTGGCGTCGCGCCAGCCAGGGCCGCGGCGCTGTGGGTCGAAGCCTCGAAAAGCATCGCGGTTTTGCCGCGGATGACTTCCATGTAGGTTTCTTCGGTGGTGCTGGCGTCGCGCACCTTGGACAGCTGCAGGACTTCGCCTTCA
Source organism: Pseudomonas sp. 05T35 (assembly GCF_056396605.1). NCBI lineage: Bacteria > Pseudomonadati > Pseudomonadota > Gammaproteobacteria > Pseudomonadales > Pseudomonadaceae > Pseudomonas > Pseudomonas sp. 05T35. The sequence goes on along the minus strand of NZ_JBFTLU010000039.1, from coordinate 4,994 downwards.
GCGATGATCCGCGTGGCTTGCGAGAGAATCTTCATCACCGGCATCGAGCCCAGTTCGACCATCATCTCGAACGAGCGCGAGTACAGGAAATCACCCACCAGCACGCTCGGGGCGTTGCCCCACATGGCGTTGGCGGTCGAGCGGCCACGGCGCATGCCGGACATGTCGACCACGTCGTCATGCAGCAGGGTGGCGGTGTGCAGGAATTCGATGGTCGCGGCCAGCAGGCGCATGTCGTCGCCTTCGCGCCCCAGAGCCTTGCCACACAGCAACACTAATAAAGGGCGCAGGCGTTTACCGCCAGCCGAGGTAATGTAATCGCCGATTTTCGATACCAGCGGCACTCGGGAAGTCAGCTGCTTCTYGATGATGCCGTCGACGGCGTTAAAATCGTCCGCCACCGCGCGGTAGAAAGCTTGGGGTTGCATCAGCGACAGTCGCTCCAGAAGGGTTGCGCGGCATGCTAGGACCCACGTCCGGGCCTGTCAAGGCGCGATGGACGGCCACTTGCAACGCGCTCGTGGCTTGCGTACAATCGCGCACCCTGAACTTCCTGGGCAGCACCTGCCTTACGCAATTGCATTTGGGTCGTTCCATCCCATGCAGCCATGCCAGCCAATACTTCTTCTTATAAAGAGCTGGGTGAGCAGGATTATCGGAGAAATACCATGTCGTACGCAGTAATCGTTACTGGTGGCAAGCAATACAAGGTCGCCCCAGGTGAATACCTGAAGATCGAGAAACTGGAAATCGCTACCGGCGAATCCGTAACTTTTGATCGCGTTCTGTTGGTCGCCAATGGCGATGACGTGAATATCGGCGCTCCAGTTGTTGCTGGCGCTACCGTTGTGGCTGAAGTGATCTCCCAAGGTCGTCACGATAAAGTCCGCATCATCAAGTTCCGTCGTCGTAAGCACCACATGAAGCGTATGGGCCACCGCCAGTGGTACACCGAGATCAAAATCACCGGTATTCAGGCTTAATTTCAGCCTAATTCCTCACTAGGAGAATTGAACTCATGGCACACAAAAAAGCTGGTGGTAGTACCCGTAACGGTCGCGACTCAGAAGCCAAACGCCTTGGCGTGAAGATGTATGGCGGCCAGAAAATCATTCCGGGCAACATCATCGTGCGTCAGCGCGGCACCCAATTCCACGCCGGTTACGGTGTTGGCATGGGTAAAGATCACACCCTCTTCGCGAAAATCGAAGGCGTGATCAAGTTTGAAGTAAAAGGCGCGTTCAACCGCCGTTACGTGAGCGTTGTCGCGGCTTAATTGYGCGATCGCTGGAAAAGCCCTGTCTTGCGACGGGGCTTTTTCGTTTGTGGGGTGAGTCTCTTGCAAAACTGTTTGTATGGGCTGCCGGCGCTGGATTATGCGGTCGTTGATTGAGGTCGCTGCGCTCATTTTTGCAAGAGTCTTATGTCTTAGTGTTTTTCGGCTCGTCCGTATGGCGAGAGGCGTTTTGTTATGAAGTTTGTTGATGAAGTATCGATTCGAGTAAAGGCTGGCGACGGCGGTAATGGCTGCATGAGTTTCCGTCGGGAAAAATTCATCGAAAACGGCGGTCCTAACGGCGGTGACGGTGGTGACGGCGGCTCGGTCTACATGATCGCCGACGAAAACCTCAACACCCTGGTCGACTACCGTTACACCCGGCACTTCGATGCCGAGCGTGGCGCCAACGGCGGCAGCACTGACTGCACCGGTAAAAAAGGTGAAGAGTTGGTCCTGCGGGTTCCGGTCGGCACCACGGTCATTGACTCTGCTACGCAAGAAGTCATTGGCGACCTGACCAAGGCTGGTCAGTGTCTGCTGGTGGCTCATGGCGGCTGGCACGGTCTGGGTAACACCCGTTTCAAATCCAGTACCAACCGCGCGCCGCGCCAGACTACGCCAGGCAAGCCGGGCGAGCAGCGTGACCTCAAGCTGGAAATGAAGGTGTTGGCCGACGTGGGCCTGTTGGGCTTGCCGAATGCCGGTAAAAGTACCTTTATCCGTTCGGTCTCGGCGGCCAAGCCGAAAGTTGCTGATTATCCGTTTACCACCCTGGTGCCAAACCTTGGTGTGGTCAGCGTCGATCGCTGGAAAAGCTTCGTCATTGCCGACATTCCGGGTCTGATCGAAGGTGCTTCCGACGGCGCGGGCCTGGGGATTCGCTTCCTCAAGCACTTGTCGCGTACCCGTCTGTTGCTGCACCTCGTCGACATGGCGCCACTGGATGACACCAGTGCTCCAGACGCGGCTGAAGTGATTGTCAGCGAGCTGACCAAGTTCAGCCCTTCGCTGGCTGAGCGTGATCGCTGGTTGGTGCTGAACAAGTGCGACCAGATCCTTGAAGAAGAGCACGAAGAGCGGGTCAAGGAAATCGTTGATCGTCTGGAGTGGACCGGTCCGGTCTACGTGATCTCGGCCATTGCCAAAGAAGGCACCGAGCGCCTGACGCGCGACATCATGCGTTACCTGGAAGATCGTGCCGATCGTCTGGCTAACGACCCGGTCTACAAGGAAGAGCTGGCCGATCTCGATCAGCGCATCGAAGACGAAGCCCGTGCCCAGTTGCAGGCGCTGGATGACCAGCGTGCCCTGCGCCGCAGCGGCGTGAAGTCGGTCCATGACATCGGTGATGACGACTGGGACGAAGAAGATGTGGATGATGAAGATGGTCCGGAAATCATTTACGTGCGCGACTGATTCGTTGCAGTAAACTTAAGCGCCGCTCTATCGAGCGGCGTTTTGGTATCTGGAAATCGGTAGTCACGAATAACGTTACGGGCAGCGCTGGGTCGCGCTGTCCTCAAGCTAAGGTTGAAGATGATGCGGAGCAAGGTGACAGGTGCGCAGCGTTGGGTCGTGAAGATCGGCAGCGCATTGCTGACGGCTGACGGCAAGGGTCTGGATCGCGCAGCGATGAGCGTCTGGGTTGAGCAGATGGTCGCGCTGCATGAGGCGGGTGTCGAGCTGGTGCTGGTGTCCTCGGGGGCAGTAGCGGCAGGTATGAGTCGCCTTGGCTGGACCGCACGACCCAGTGCGATGCACGAGTTGCAGGCGGCTGCCGCCATCGGTCAGATGGGGTTGGTGCAGGCCTGGGAGTCGAGCTTTGCCGAGCATGGCCGGCACACGGCGCAGATTCTCCTGACTCACGATGACTTGTCCGATCGCAAGCGTTACCTCAATGCCCGCAGCACCTTGCGTGCGCTGGTCGATCTCAAGGTCATTCCAGTGATCAACGAGAACGATACGGTGGTCACCGATGAAATCCGTTTCGGCGACAACGATACGCTGGCGGCGCTGGTGGCCAACCTGGTCGAGGCTGACCTGTTGGTGATCCTGACCGATCGTGACGGCATGTTCGATGCTGATCCGCGCAACAACCCTGACGCCAAGCTGATTTATGAAGCGCGTGCTGATGATCCTGCATTGGATGCAGTGGCGGGCGGCACCGGCGGTGCGTTGGGTCGTGGCGGTATGCAGACCAAATTGCGCGCGGCGCGTCTGGCGGCGCGTTCGGGGGCTCACACGATCATCGTGGGTGGGCGTCTTGAGCGTGTGCTGGATCGTCTGAAGGCGGGCGAGCGCATCGGCACCTTGCTCTCGCCTGAGCGCGGCCTGCTGGCGGCGCGTAAGCAGTGGTTGGCCGGGCACTTGCAGACTCGCGGCACGCTGGTGCTGGATGAGGGTGCGGTCACGGCGTTGTCTCGGGGTAATAAAAGTCTGCTGCCGGTTGGTGTCAAGCTGGTTCAGGGCAGCTTCCGTCGCGGTGAAATGGTGGTGTGCGTGGCGCCGGACGGTCGTGAGATCGCCCGTGGCTTGGCCAACTACAGTGCGCTTGAGGCGCAAAAAATCATCGGTCAATCGTCTGAGGCGATTATCGGTTTGCTGGGTTACATGGCGGAGCCGGAGCTGGTTCACCGCGATAACCTGATTCTGGTTTAAGGAAAACGCGAATGCGCATGGCAAAAGGATTGTTGGGGTTGCTGTTGGCGATGCCGTTGCTGGCATCGGCGGAAGAAATCGGTCAGGTATCGACCGTGTTCAAATTCGTCGGGCCGAATGACCGCATCGTCGTCGAGGCCTTTGATGATCCGAAGGTCGATGGCGTGACCTGCTACCTGTCGCGAGCCAAGACGGGCGGCGTGAAGGGTGGTCTGGGGTTGGCCGAGGATCGGTCGGAAGCGTCCATCGCTTGTCGTCAGGTCGGGCCGATCAGCTTCAAGGGTGAGCTCAAGGATGGCGAAGAGGTGTTCAAGGAGCGCACATCGCTGGTGTTCAAGACCATGCAGGTGGTGCGTTTTCTCGACAAAAAGCGCAATACCCTGGTGTACCTGGTCTACAGCGATCGCCTGATCGAAGGCAGTCCGCAGAATGCGGTGACCGCGATTCCGATCTTGCCGTGGGCGCACGCCCAATAATCTGACGCAGTACCCTGTGGGAGCGAGCCTGCTCGCGATGAGGCTGTAACATTCAACATCATTGTTGACTGCTGTGCCGCCATCGCGAGCAGGCTCGCTCCCGCATTTTTTTTGGGGGTGTGCTTGCCAAATCGCAGGCAATAAAAAACCGACCCTGAGGTCGGTTTTTCAACAAGCTTATCGCTTAGGCAGCAGCAAGGCTCAGAGCCTTGACGTGGCCATTCAAGCGGCTCTTATGGCGAGCTGCCTTGTTCTTGTGGATGATGCCTTTATCGGCCATGCGGTCGATAACTGGCACAGCCAGAACGTAAGCGGCTTGCGCTTTTTCAGCGTCTTTTGCGTCGATGGCTTTAACTACATTCTTGATGTAGGTACGAACCATGGAACGCAGGCTGGCGTTGTGGCTGCGACGCTTCTCAGCCTGTTTTGCACGTTTTTTGGCGGAAGGTGTGTTGGCCACCGTCGAGCTCCTCGAAAGACTTTTTAGGAAATAGCAAACAAAATAGGCCGCGAATCATGCCGATGAGTTGAAGTCTTGTCAAGGGCGGGTGATGCGTTCCGCTGAGTGGTCGATCTAAAGA